>NZ_CAWUDN010000066.1:0-43370 GCF_963920915.1 Nostoc sp. PCC 9305 | reverse complement strand
GTTAAGAAAGATGCGGGTAATGGATAGCCGCTTGCGGGGAGGGGTTGGGGGTGGGTGTTAGAGACTTTTGCAAGAGGTCTATTGTAACTTCTCTACGTTCGCGCAGCGTGTCGCAGACAGAGGCTACGCCAAGGTGAGGTACAGATAATCGTAGGCGCACAACATGTTCAAAGGTGTCAAATTAACGTGAAAGCCAGCCTATAAACAGCTTTGACATATATAACGGCGCTGTACCGTAGTTCTAGCCGATACCTTGCTGACCTATTTTGAGTTAGTCTCAAAAGAGTTATGCACTTGCAACCCTTGATGGGATATATCCAAGAGTTAAAGAAGCTAAGATTTACAGAAGTTGATAAGAGTTAAGTTGATGAGTCCATCACTTGAAAAATTTTTAAGCGAGATTGAGCAATTAACTCCAGACGAGCAATTGACGGTAATGGGCATTTAGTGGAGCGTTATGAAGAAACATATCATTCAAGCGCAACCAAAACACAAATGGAGCGATTTAAAGGGTATGGTATCCTATCCGCTATTGGATGAAGATGCTCAGGAATGGGTTTTGCGGACTCGATGGGAAGGGGATGAGCATCGAAAAGGGTGCCAATAAATTGCGGAAAACTTGCCACAATTGTTGTTGAAATCATATATGATTAGGCAAGTTTACCTTGTGGAAAACTTGTGGAAAAGTACTTGAGTTTTTCCACAAGGTAATTATACTCAATTAAATTTTCACTGTAGAATATCAAGTTTTCCCCAGTTTTTTGCACAATCTAAGTTAAATTTAATCAATTTTTAGACGTTACTTAATATTCTTGACTAATTCTTCAGTCATCAAAACTCATAATTCAGACTACTGCTTGTGGAAAACTTCAAATAAATCTTCAGGATGGTTTTTGAGAACGGCTAGTCATATTGATGCGATCGCTCAGTTGGCGGATTGTTTGTGCTAAAGTGCGATCGCTCTCCTGGAGTTGATTAATTTTATCGCAACTATAGATTACCGTTGTATGGTCTTTACCACCAAACTCCTCTCCAATTCTCGGCAAACTCAAAGCCGTGTGTTGGCGCATCAGATACATTCCTAGTTGACGCGCCCAGCTAATCTCTCTTCGGCGTGAGTTACTTTTGAGGTCATCTATTGAAACATCAAAATTATCCGCCACAACCTTTAAAATTGCTTCTGGGGTAGCTGCCATTTTTTCGTTAGGCGGTTCTAAAACTGGTGTGATATTTTCCACCGTCATCGGTAAACCCCAAATAGAAATATAAGCCACCGCCCGAATTAAAGCTCCTTCTAATTCTCGAATATTAGAAGTGTAGTTAGAAGCTATATACTCAATTACATCGCGGGGAAGACTAATATTTTCATCCTCAGCCTTTTTCTGCAAAATTGCCATTCTCGTTTCTAAATCCGGCTTTTGGATATCGGCAATTAAGCCCATAGAAAACCGAGAACAAAGACGTTCCTGCAAGCTAGGAATCTGGTTAGGCGGACGGTCGGAAGCAATGACAACTTGTTTACCAGCTTCATGTAAAGTATTAAAAGTATAAAAGAATTCCTCTTGGGTATATTCCTTCCCCTCAAGAAACTGAATATCATCTACTAATAAAACATCAGCCGCACGATAATGCTCTCGAAAACTTTGCATACTATCCTTACGGATGGCTGTAATTAAATCATTAGTAAACTGCTCAGTAGAAACATAAAATATTTTACAATTAGGAGAGATTGCATAGCGATAATGACCAATAGCTTGCATCAGATGAGTTTTACCCAAGCCGACACCACCGCATAAAAATAAAGGATTAAACTCTTTACCCGGAGATTCTGCAACTGCCAAAGAAGCAGCATGAGCCATCCGATTGTTAGCACCAACTACAAATCGTGAAAAGACATATTTAGAGTTTAAGTCAGTAGTTTTATGATTGCGATTAGGGACAGCTTCAGAAATACTGCTGGAATTTGGTGATTCCCAAGCAACCTCTCGTTCACTAAAATGAGCAACTTCATCACCTTGAGCAACAGTAATGTAAATTCCCACAGGATGACCAAGAATATCTTGGACTACATGAGCAATAGTATTGATGTAATACTTCTGTAACCAGTTACGAGCAAATGGGTTAGGAGTGCGGATAACCAAACAATTATTTTCTAATCGCTCTGCACTAGCAGTTTTGATCCAAGTTTCAAAGGTGGGTCGGGATAGTTCAAGCTTTAGGCGCTCTAGTACCTGACTCCACAGACTTTCTATGGGAATTTCCATTATCCACCACCTTTGCTGCTAATCGTCACAATAGAAGAGAAAGCACTAATTTAGCATTGAGACACGCTAGACCTAAAATAAGCTTTTAAGTTGTAACCATTTTGGGACATACCCAGTAGGCAAGATCCTAACATCCACTGACTGACAAGGGAGAAGCAACGATACATGAAGATAACAAACCATCACTCAGCACCCAAAAAAATTAAAACTAGGGGTTTACCCCAGAGGTTGTGGATGCTCTCATACGGGGTAGCAGTGGTGTTCTTAGGGAGCTGCTCTCTTCTACCTGCTAGGACTGTTGATAATCAGCAAAGCGATACTCAAGCCCAAAACACAACACAACCTAATCCGGTAATTGTCCCCCCGCCGATTTTCTCTTCGTCTGGAGATCCTAATTTTGTCGTGAAAGTAGTGCAACAGGTGGGGCCTGCGGTAGTTCGGATTGATTCTTCCCGCACAATCACTTCTCGCGTACCAGACGAATTTAACGATCCATTTTTCCGGCGTTTTTTTGGAGAGGGAAGCCCACAGCCTAGACAACGGGTAGAGCGCGGTAGTGGCTCTGGATTTATTATTAATTCTTCCGGTCAAATTGTTACCAATGCCCATGTGGTAGATGGTGCTGATAGAGTGACTGTTATACTCAAAGATGGCCGGACTTTTGATGGGAAAGTTTTGGGTGAAGACCCGGTAACGGATGTGGCAACGATCAAAATTAATGCGAATAATCTGCCAACTCTAGCTGTGGGTAACTCCGATGCGTTACAACCAGGAGAGGCTGTAATTGCCATTGGTAATCCATTAGGCTTGAATAATACCGTCACATCTGGAATTATTAGTGCTACAGGGCGTTCTAGTAGCGATATCGGTGCAAGTGACAAGCGGGTTGATTACATCCAAACGGATGCTGCTATTAACCCTGGTAATTCTGGCGGGCCATTGCTCAATGCTCGCGGTCAAGTGATTGCAATGAATACAGCGATTATCCGAGGCGCTCAAGGCTTGGGATTTGCTATACCCATTAACACCGTGCAAAGGATTGCCCAAGAATTAATCGCTAAAGGTAAGGTGGATCATCCTTATTTGGGTGTGCAGATGGTGACATTGACACCAGATATTAAAGAAAGAATAAAAAATAGAGCAGGCGATCGCTTAAATCTTACAGCAGATGACGGCGTTTTGCTGGTTGAGATTGTGCCGCGATCGCCTGCATCTGTAGCTGGATTACGAGTCGGTGATGTGATTAAAAGCATTAATAATCAGCCTGTTACTAAAATTGAAGAAGTACAAAAGCTAGTAGAAAAGAGCAAAATCGGTACTAAATTACCCATAGAAGTGGAACGCAATGGGCAAATTGTCCAAGTAGGAGTTCAACCTGCTCCTTTGCCAGTTAGACGTGAAGGATGAAGTTAGGAGTTAGGAGTTAGGAGTTAGAAGTTATAAAAATTTCCCTACTTCCAATGCCCAATGCCCCATGCCCAATGCCCAATGCCCCATTACCTAAAGGAGCTTTATCATGACTGAATTAGCGCCAATAATTCAATTAGGCAATCCAACATTGCGCCAAAAAGCTGCTTGGGTTGAGAATATCCAAGATGAGCAGATTCAAAAATTAATTGAAGATTTAATCGCCACTGTTGCCAAAGCTAACGGCGTGGGAATTGCTGCGCCTCAAGTAGCACAATCTTATCGTTTATTTATTGTAGCTTCTCGTCCTAATACCAGGTATCCCAACGCCCCGGAAATGGAACCTACTGCCATGATTAATCCCAAAATCATTGCTCATTCAACTGAAGTTGTCAAAGATTGGGAAGGTTGTTTAAGTGTTCCTGGAATTAGGGGGTTAGTTCCTCGCTATAAATCTATTGAAGTGGAATACACTGACTCTCAAGGCAACTTACAAAAACAAGAATTAACCGATTTTATCGCTCGGATTTTTCAACACGAATATGACCATCTCGACGGTATCGTATTTGTTGATCGCTTAGAGAATACTCTTGATATGATTACTGAGCAAGAATATCAACAACGAGTAGTTAACAAATAAATGGGAGCGGGGAGCAAGGGGGCAGGGGAGCAGATAAGAATATTTTGTGTATCTTAATTACGAATTACGAATTACGAATTACGAATTACGAATTATTTAAGCGTGTGATTCGCAAACTTGCTCGCCCCGCCATAATTGATATAGCCGCGTTGCTGGCATGGTCATATATAAAACATCACCATCACCGAGATTAGTTTCTAGTAAATCCCAACCATGAAGAGTTTGGTGATTTGTTTCTACGTATAAAGGTACACAATCAGCAGACATCGCTACATCTTTCACCCATTGACCGCAAAAGACGTGTGAAGCTGTAATCACAGTCGCAAAAGCCACCCAAAGACTATCGGCTGTGATGCCATTACCAAGGATGCGTCCCCCTAGTGCAGCGGCGGCAAAAGCTGGGGCTGCTAGTTCAGCCGGACTCAGTACGGCCTCGAAGCCAAATAGCTGTTGCGCTATGCCAGCAAAATCAGGATCGGCATAATGAACAATCACCGGAATGGTGGGTGTTAAACCTTTGGCTTTGAGGGCAATTTCCAGATTGGTAGCATCATTGCTAGTAACAGCCAGCACTGCGGCGGCAGACTCTATATTGCTGGCTTTAAGTATTGTGCGGAAGCTGGCATCGCCCTGAATGACGGGAATACCCAGTTCGCGGGCGGTGTTGATATATTTATTGTTGGAGTCGGGTTCAACTACTACAACTTCATGTCCGCTGGCGTGGAGTTGCTGGACAATTCTTACCCCAATACCACTTAAGCCACAGACAATGTAGTGCGATCGCTGGGGAATTCGGGCTGCATCCCAAAATTGCTTAAAGCGGCTTCCTAAGACAAAATCGGTGAGCATGGCATACCAAATGCCAATCACCACTGCTCCAACCAGCATCATCACAACAGTAAATAACTTAATACTGTTAGGAGCATTTTCTACTACTTTGTCATTTCCACCCGCTCCTGTAATCATGCCTACAGAAAAATATAGAGCATCGACAGGAGACAAACTCAACTCAGCCGACATATAGGTGAATGTAGCGATCGCAATAACCGTCAATAGTGCTATTGCACCCACCACTACCGATCGCCCGTGTTCCTGAAACTGCCTAAAATTAGTCATAACTTTCAGCAGTTTTCTAATCAACGATCGCCGGGGAGAACGGATGCGGGGTTGTGTGCCTATAATTAAGCGATCGCCTACTTGGATTTCTTGGCCAGATATAACCCCTGATACCAAATCCATCTCACCTTTGACTGGTAAGTAATAAATTAGCATCCGCGATCGGTCTGACCACAATTCACTCAGCTTTAAACCTCTCCAGAAGTGGTTTTCATCGATATATTCTTCGTGAATTGGCCAAGTTTGCTGAAATAATTTGATTTGTCCGATCGCTCGGTTTCCCAGCGCTGCAAAGGTAAATACGGGTGCTGCTAATCCGACAACACTCATACTCAAATGGTCTGGCAAACTTTGATCTAGGCGCTCTCCTAAATTTGTATTATAAAAACGGTTGATAATCCGAATCTGGGGATTCAGCACCCGCGCTTGCATCATAATAGATAAATTCAGAGCATCTTTAGAACCAGCGATGACTAAAGTGTGCGCCTGTTGAATGCCTGCTGCTGTCAGGGTAGAAGCTGCTTGTAAATCTCCAACAATCACATCTCCTGCTGTTTCGCCAGGGATAGATTGGTGATGAATGCCAACAACGAAGGCTCCCTGGTGTCTCAGCAGACGAAAGGTTTTATATCCGGTACGTCCTAAGCCACAAACAATAATTCTGGGTTTCATGAAACGGCAGCATCTTTTACAGGTAGGGCTGCATTTCTAGTTAGTTATCAATATTGTTGCCCATTCTCCTGGAATATAACTGTAGCTGACAACACGATTGTTTTAATTGGAGGCAGAGAGGCAGAGAGGCAGAGGACAGAGGAGCAGTTGCAGTAAGTTTTTCCCCTCTGCCCCTTCTTCCCCTCAAGCCTGTGAGAAATGGAGGGCAGGGTTTGAACAGGGAATAAAATAATCTAGAAAAATATGGCAATTTTTGTAGGTTGTGATACGCTATCTGCTTGAGAAGTGTCGAGGAACCGAAAATGACTAAGCTGCGGGTGGGGTTACTGTTTGGCGGTCGTTCGGGAGAACATGAAGTTTCAATCAAATCAGCAGGGGCGATCGCTAAGGCGTTGAGTGCAGGAGAAAATGCTAATAAGTACGAAATCCTGCCTTTCTACATCCAAAAAGATGGTCGCTGGCTAGCAGGAGAAGCACCCGAAAAGGTTTTAGCAAGCGGCAGTCCGCTACTGGAATCGGCAGAATCAACATCTGTTGGAAATCTGACATCCAACCCTCAAGCCCAAACCCTGAGTAAGTGGCAATCTCCCTCTCAAGTTGCCCAAGTAGATGTTTGGTTTCCCATCCTTCACGGCCCCAACGGTGAAGATGGAACAATTCAAGGGTTACTGACTTTGATGCAAGTCCCTTTTGTTGGTTCTGGGGTGTTAGGTTCGGCAATGGGAATGGATAAAATTGCCATGAAAATGGCTTTTGAGCAAGCGGGGCTAGCACAGGTAAAATATAAAGCGGTAACTAGATCGCAGGTTTGGTCTAATCCGTGCGTATTTCCGAAACTGTGTGATGAAATTGAGGCAACATTAGGTTATCCAGCTTTTGTCAAGCCTGCTAATTTGGGTTCATCAGTGGGTATTGCCAAAGTGCGATCGCGCCAAGAATTAGAAGCCGCTTTAGATAGTGCTGCCAGTTACGATCGCCGATTAGTTGTAGAAGCTGGGGTAGTCGCTAGAGAAGTTGAGTGTGCCGTTTTAGGTAACGATCAACCCCAAGCCTCTGTCATTGGAGAGATTACTTATGACAGCGATTTTTATGATTATGAAACTAAATATACTGAGGGTCGGGCAGATTTACTGATCCCCGCCCAGCTTCCAGATGTGATCGCTCGTCAAATTCAGGACATGGCTTTGCAAGCTTTTGCCGCTGTTGACGCTGCTGGTTTAGCAAGGGTAGATTTTTTCTATGTGGAAGCAACACAAGAAGTATTTATTAACGAAATAAATACGTTACCAGGCTTTACTGCGACGAGTATGTATCCTCAACTCTGGGCACATAGTGGAGTCCCCTTTCCAGAATTAGTCGATCGGTTAATTCAACTTGCTCTTGAAAGGCATTCTCCTAGCTGACAGAGGAAATAAGCGAACTGATTTTAGATTATTACGGCGAAAAGTCACAATAAATACAGAACTTTGGCAAAATTTAGCCAGATTTTGTAGCTTATGTTTTACAAAAAAGCTACTAAAATCTGAACTTTGTTACGGATACCTGATGCTTGACTCCTCCAGTACAATTTATTGACTAGAGGGGTACAAATCTGAAAGTAATCATGGAAAAAAGTCAGAGTGTACAGCGCGAGCGAACCCAATTAAAAAGGGCTACTCCAGAGCTGACAAACAGGAAATCGAGACTAAGAAACAGCTCGAATGTTCTGATATATCTGGTTGCACATCATCCTTGGCTATTGTTGACTGGGTGTTTAGCCATGTTTCTGGGAGGTGGCACCTTTGCCTTATATAGCTTAGGTAATGCTGGCCCCGTGCCACAAGAAGAACCAGAAAAAATCCCAGTTATAGTTGAAGAACCAATCAGTCCGCCCTCTGAGAATAGCAATCCTACACCTTTATGGATGATTGCTGCGATCGTTCTCAGCTGTGGTGGTGGTTCTTTGCTGATTTTCCGAGTGCTTAACCGCACCAAGCAACCGCAAAAAGTTCAAAAGCAGGTTAATCGCCATCAGGTACGCTTGGCACAGAAGCATCACCAAAAATTGGAACCAAATCTTCCCAAGAGTCAGCCAATTTTTGTGCCACAGCCACAACTAATGCCCCTTATGCAGATGCAACCTAAAACAAAGCATCTGGTAACTGTTCTCCCAGCAGAACACAAACACCACCTGGATACGCGCACAGAACCTTTAGCAGACTTGATGGATCTTCGTAAAAATAGTTCATTGTCTGCCATTTTACGCCAGTATTAATATTACGGTAAAGTAAAACCCCGTTAAATTAACACTTTTTGCCAATTAGCTTGGTTTAGATTCCCGACTTTCTCTAAGAAGTCGGGAATCTTGTTATGTACGAATAATTTATTCGCTATATAGTGGTTAAACCGCTTTTAAAAAGTTAGATATGAGCAAATTAGGAAATTTAAAAACTTGCCAAAATGGCAACCAGCTTTTGATAATTCAAGTTAAATTGTATGAAGATAAACGACTTCAAGGGTTTGATTATCAGGGGCTACTACCTAAGCAAATTTATTTTGTAAAACACTATTTACTAAGTGGGTTACAAAAACAAAAAGCTATCTCTAACAATTATTTGCAGAGTATTTATCTCAGTAAATAAATTCAATAATCAGGTTTGGCATTTGCTGCAACAGGAATATTCAATGCGTGCAGGCGTTGTTGTTAAACTACGCATTAGCCCCCAAGTAACGGGTAACGTCTGTATACATTCCTGTTCACTTCAGCAGCAAATGGTAGAGTGGGAGTTTGAAAGCTGACTGATATGCTTCCTCCCACTCTCTTTTTATCTAATTCGTAATTCGTAATTCGTAATTCGTAATTATTGTTGAAACACTCGCACGTCATTGTGAAGTGTTTTGGTAGATTTGGATATTCCCATTAAAATATGAATTCTTCTTTAGAAGTTAGTATCTTGTAAAAACTCAAGAATCGTTTTATTCAACACCTCAGAAGCCCCAGTTGAGGCATCATGACAACAGTTAGATAAAATCTGTAATTTGGAATTGAGGATATGTTGATGTAATTTTTTACCATGACTAGCAGGAAACCAACTATCTTGCTCACCCCACAAAACTAGTGTGGGACACTTAATTGCACTCAGGTTATTTTGAATTTTGGTGAGCATATTTGGCTTATTTGCTTGCCAATTCTCGATTTCTCGCGCGGCTATTTGTAACTCTTCGGCAACTTTTGCGATCGTACCAGGCAATTCAGTAAACGGGTAAGTTATCCAATAGATATCTTCCTGCGTCAAAATTGATGGATCGAATAATACCCCACGTCTTTCTATTGCCATAACTTCTCTAAATAGAGGTGCAAACAAATATGCCAGACGTAAGGAGTCAATTGTTTGCATTACTTCTAAGGGCGTTTTGGCAAGCAACCACATAGACCAATGGGGTAGCTGTTCGGCAAAAACAGGCACGTTTACTACTATAAGCCGTCCAATTAACTGTGGGTTTTCTTGAGCAAGAGCAAGGGCAACTAATCCCCCCAGAGATTCTGCCACAATCACTGCGGGTTCGTCACATAATGCCTGAATAATTCTTTGAAACTCAATAACTTGATGACCGTTGTGTTCTTTACGAGCCAATGGTTTTTCAGAAAAACCAAAACCTTTGGCATCAAAACAAATTACTCGGTAATGTTTAGATAATGCTGCTACACTGTGGCGCCAATTGTAGCTCCAACTCCCCATTCCATGTAACAAAATTAGCGGTTTACCTCTACCTTTTTCGCCATAAGCAATTTGTATAGGATAACCTTTAGCATCAGTAATAACTAGACTTTGCCGACCTTTGGGAAAAGTAGCTTGCCACCAATCTTTCATTCTTTTATCAATAAACAATTTAACCGCCTGTAAAGGCGCTCCACAGGATTCTAATTAGAATCACGGGCAATGCTACTAAGACAATGGAGATGAGCAATAATCCAGCCAAAACGGCAAAGATAAACCATCTGTCTGCACTCTTTTGCTCGCTGGGAAACTTTAAGTATTCTTCCAAGAGCTTAATATTATTAGTGTTAGCTCTCCAGGCAAAATCAAAAAAGTCTCCCAAAACTGGGACAGCGCCTACCAAGCCATCAATGATTACGTTCAAAACCATTTTACCTAGAGTGGCTCTAGATACGCCTAGCCGTGCTGCTTCTAGAATAATGTAGCTAGAAAACATTATTCCCAAAAAATCACCACCAATCGGTATGAGTCCTAAAATTGGATCTAAACCAAAACCAATCTTTGTACCAGGAATGGTAATAACATTATCCAGCAACCGACTTAACTGACGCAGGCGCTTCAAGGTAGGTGCTTTGGCATCAGGTTCAATCATCGAAAATCGAAGAGGAGAATCAGGCATGGAGGCGATCGCTAACTTTGTATTGAATCGTTAGATATTTTACTCCCCTACTGAGCTTTTGCAATCATTTTCTCAGGGATTTACGAATAATATTTTACTTTCGATTGCGATTGGGCTTTTAAGCGCATATCTTCACCGACAGTCACATTCAACTGATCGCCAATTAACAGAACAGCGGCGCTCATTGACAGCCAGAGCATTAAAACTATCACAGCTCCTACAGCACCATATACTTTATTATAATTGCCAAAATTCGCCACATACAGCCGAAATAGAGCAGACAATATTGCCCAAAAAACAGCTGCTAAAATTGCTCCAGGCATCATTGGCGTGCCTGAGTTCCACTTGCTTGGGCCATAGCGATAGACAAAGCCAAAGGCAACAGCAACAATGCTTAAAGCTAAAGGCCAGCGTAACAGTAGCCAAAGATGCAACAAAAAGATTAAAGAACTATTTTCGCGCACTACTATTCTCAAAAGCCAGTCGCTGGTAAACACTGAGAAAGAAGCCAATACTAAAAGCAACATAGTCCCAACTGTTAATCCCAGAGAGACAAGTTTGGCTTTCCAAAAAGGGCGGATGTTTTCTGAGGGAATTTGATGGATTTGATCGAGGGCTGTCATTGCGGTACTCACCGCCCCCGAAGCAGTCCAAATTGCTAATACAAAGCTTAGAGAAAATAAACCACTGTTTTTGGAATTAGTAATTTCTGCGGTAGCAAAATCACGAATCAGATTCAGGGCTTGTTCGGGTAGGACTTGACTTAGTTGTGCCGCCAGTTGTTTAAAGGTATTTTGTAAAGATTCTGCCAATAAGCCAATGGCTGTGATGATAGCAAGAATTGCTGGAAACAGCGATAACATGGCATTAAAGGCGATTTCCGAGGCGAGTCCAAAAAGTCGCCTTTCGATTGTTCTGGAAAAAGTTTTTTTAATCGTGCGCCAATTGAGATGGCGAAAGAAGCGAAAAAAACGAGGCTTTGGCATAATTTAGAGTTAAAACTGGTTGGGTTGATTAACTACTGTGCTAAATTTTGCGTAGCGATCGCATCTATCTTTCTACCGCAAGAATACCGAGTGGGAAGTGGGGGAGAGTTCCTAACTAATGACTATTAATCTATGAATGAAGATTTAACACAACAGTGGTTGACAGAAATCCAGGTAATCAAAGAGCAGATGGCACAGCTGCAACACGAGCGCGATACAGCTTGGGAAAGTGCCCAAAAATGGCGTCAGCTTTACAACACAGAAGCAGAACAACGCCGTACAGATGCCCAACTTTCCCAACAGACGATCGCCTCCCTCAAGGCAGAACTGCATAAACTCCAAGGTTTTGAAGTAGATACACTGGCTGCTGGGACACCAGTAGCGATGCAACAAGAAATAGAACAGCTAAAATCTGTGGAAGACTTGCAAGCTAAACTGATCGCCGCGATTAAAGAACGCGATCGCCTCTTGCAAGCTTTGAAAACTGAGCAGGATAATCACGCCCAAAGCCGCAATAACCTGACTACTGCTTTGGGTGATGCTATTGATAGTTTGGCACACGAACGAGCAGGGGCAGGGAGAAAGGGGGAGTAGGGGATCAGAGGAGCAGGGGAGCATAAGGGAGAAATAACCAATGCCCAATGCCCAATGCCCCATGCCCAATGCCCCATGCCCAATGCTTTAAAATCCCATTGCCTCAGCTACTGCGCCCAGTTCTGCCGCGATACCTTGTTGAAATTGACTGTGATTGTGTTTAATGGCTGTATCTGGGTCTTTTAGACCATTGCCTGTGAGAACACAAACGACTGTCGCTCCTGTGGGAACTTGGTCTTTCACCTGCAACAACCCAGCAACAGAAGCGGCGCTAGCAGGTTCGCAGAAGATACCTTCTGATGCTGCCAAAAGTCGATAAGCGTCGAGAATTTCGGCATCGGTAACGGCGTGGAAATTTCCCTGACTGGCGGTTTGGGCTGCGATCGCTAACTCCCAACTTGCAGGGTTGCCAATACGAATTGCTGTCGCTAGAGTTTCAGGATGCGCCACTGGCTGACCGTGTACCAAGGGGGCTGCTCCTGCGGCTTGAAATCCCATCATCTTGGGTAAGCGATCGCACTTTCTGGCTTGATGATATTGACAAAATCCCATCCAATATGCTGTGATATTTCCCGCATTTCCCACGGGAATACACAACCAGTCTGGTGCATCACCCAATGCATCAACAATTTCAAAGGCTCCTGTTTTCTGTCCTTCTAGGCGGTAGGGATTGACTGAATTCACCAAAGTGATCGGATAGCTTTCGGCCATCTCGCGGACAATTTCTAGCGCTTGATCAAAATTACCTTTAATTGCCAATACTTCTGCGCCGTACAACAACGCTTGAGCTAATTTGCCCAGCGCCACATAACCGTCGGGAATCAGTACAAAGGCATTCATGCCTCCCCGTCTGGCATAAGCGGCGGCGGCGGCTGAGGTGTTGCCCGTGCTGGCACAAATTACTGCTTTTGCCCCTGCTTCCTTGGCCTTGGAAATTGCCATAGTCATCCCCCGGTCTTTGAAGCTGCCGGTGGGATTCAGACCATCATATTTTACAAACACCCGTACTTGTCTGCCAATGCGTTCTGCGATCGCTGGCGCTGGTATTAGAGGTGTGTTGCCCTCCAATAGAGTGACAATCGGTGTTTCTTCGCTGACAGGCAAGTATTCGCGATAGGCTTCTATCAGTCCGGGCCAGGGTTGGCGATGAGATGTAGCAACAGACAGGCTCAAAGTCACGGGATTTAAAATTTCTTAATGTAAGGATTGGATATTTAGAAAGGGTAGGATCGGGAAGTGCAAAATGGAAAGAGCAAGAAAGTAGATTTTTCGTTACCAGTTGCCGATTCAGAGTTCCCTAATCCAAAAGAATCTTGTTAAGAATATTATTTGTGGTGCAGGCGTTTCACTTGCTATTTTATTTAGAACGTTAATTTATCATAAACCGCCACGGCGACCTTCGCTTCAACAAATTAGCTTAGAGGATACTGACGAGGTGAAAAGTCATCTGTAAATCTATAGAACTCTTATTTGACTTTTGAAAAAGACTCAGTACGTATCTATCCTTTTTTTCTATTCCCTATTCACAGACTTACCTCATCACTCTCTGAAGTTCTGATTTATCCGTGGTTAAAGCCGCTTTTAGTGCCTTCGTTTAGTCAAGTATATCAGTGGATTTTCCTACCCTATTCGCTTCAGTGAAGATAGGAAAATACTTAAGAGGCTGTCTCTTTTTGAGAATATCCTTCTACCTCCCTTTCTACGAGATACTGCACCAAGTGCAAGTGCTTCGCCCTACGTTTTTTCATAATTTAGCGTAATTCTTGATATAGTCTACATATAATTTCTTGCGTAAATTCCCTAAAAACGGCGATAATCATTTGTACAACCATAATTGACAAACTATAAATTAACTATTCCTAAGTAGCGTCTAGTGGAAGGAAGCTTTACATACTTGGGTCAGTGTTTTTTTGGAACACAGCCATTCTAATCACCGTCTTTTATGATTGAACCCAAAATCCATTAGAGTAATTGATTGAAAATATACAATAATGTAATAAAGCTTAAAAGAGCATTATTATAATATTTCTAATGGTGTGAGTTAAATAGTGGATTTAATTAGCGATGCCTACTTATTTATCTAGTGTTTCCGATCGCGAGTCCCAGACTGCCTGGGTCAGTAAGTTAACCAAGTCTTATTATCAAGACGATCAGCAAGCTAAATTGATGCATTTACAAGCAGAGGTAGACTCTCTGTTGCAGCAATTGGAAAACTTGAAGCACCAACGTTTAGCCGAAACCAACCAAAAAGAAGAATAAGTTCAGTTTTGTAGATAGCGATGTCTACGACGGGCTACGCCTACGCTTTTCTCCTCTTTAATTTCAATTTGAGTAAAGGGGAAATTTGAGTCAGGGGTGCGTTATTCAAAGCGCTGATTTTTCTCTGACCAGCGCCTCAAACTGTAGTTATGAGCATTTTCTACCAGTAAAGCTAAGGATTGCACCCCTGAAAGCTTGGCGATCGCAGAGAGTCTTTGTAAGTAATTTCCTGTAAAATCGGTGTAAATGACTTTATTTACATCAGACAAAATTATAGTCCGGTCGCGGCGTTGCTCTGGGTTTTCTCCCTGAATTTCAGATGTCCCCTGATTTAAGGATGCTATTGCTTCTGGTGAGATAGTCAGGATTATTTCTGATTGAGCGTTATTTGTTAAATCAATCACCTGAACGGGCCAATCACCCAATTTTTCCTGCATCTGTTCAAAGCTAGGAATAGCACCAGCCGGAACTTCACCGGATTTTTGTAAAGATTGCCATAGACTCGATAGCATTACTTTCACCCCTAGGGGATTTTGTTGATGCAGCTCTCGTAGAGTAATAGGAGATGGTTGCACCCATTCCAGTGCTGCATTTGTCAAAGCTAAAGGTTTGGGTTGAAGAACATCGTTTTGATTATCTGGAATTTTTGGGCCAGCAGCTAATAGGCGCAAAACTTTACCCCGTAGTTGCACCGCTTTGATAGCGGCTATAGTAATTTTTTGTTCTCCATTTGGCAACCAGACTACAATCTGGATTTCCGGGTCAGAAGTGATTCCCAAAGTTTTCCAGAAAAATTTGGCGGCATTAGTTTTCGGGGGGTTGAAATTCTCAAAGGGGAAATTTAGCCAGCGTTTCCCGTCATTAAATGCACTCACCTCCACCTGATACCAAACTTGCTTATCTGTAAGTTTCAAATTTGCTGGGGAATTTGGTTGCAGCCATTCGGTGTTGGTAACTTGAGTAATTGGTTGCACCGTACCAACAATCTGACTAGGGTGAATAGAGGATATTTGCGATGTACCCTCACCATTGAGTCTTGCCAACAGACTTTGAATATAGTCAAGATTCTCTTTGGTAATTTTTGGTTGCGCCTTTAACCAAGAATTAGCATGTCCTTCTCCCCGCTGAACTGCTAAAATCAACGCGAACCAAGCTTGCACCTCTCGTCTATTTGGGTTCACCTGCAAAGCTGCTGCTATGCGATTCCACAACCGTTTTTTATCAGCTTTGAGTAGAGTAGCAATTTCTTGGGCATTATGTGGCGACGCTTCAAACACCTGTAAAGCTTTCTCCCAGCGACCATCAATCAAATCTGCCAGCACTTCTTGACTAGGACTTGCCCAAATCTTTTGGGCTTGGGTTTTAGTAAGTTGAGAATGCAAGCGAATCAAATCCATTTGTGCTTGCGCCGCTTCTGGTAAAACTCCTTTGCGCTGTTTCTTAATGAATTTCAACCATTCAAAAGCTGGTGTCCACAATCCACTACGAGCAATTGACAGGGCACTTTGATATCCAAAATCCTTGAAGGTCGAGGATTTGAGGCTAATCGCCTCCAATTGAATTGGTTTGAGGAATAACTTCAAAGGTTTGACTTGGTAAACCTGTAAGTGCGGTTCTAAACCTACTGTTTGATCGACAACTAACTCTTTTGTACCATCACCAGTTACCTGCTGCCATTTGGGCAATTGTCCATTAGGACTAGTCCAAGACAACATTTGTAGTAAATTGGTGCGTTCTGGATTGTAGTATACGACGTAACCGTAGCGGATAGAACTAGTTCCTTGTTGGCGTTTACCCCGCAAATCAAACCAAACCCCTGATGATGGTGTCTTACCTTCAAAGCGTTGCACTTCAGTTAAAGGTAGGGGAGTACTGATATCCTGGGGTTCTGATGTTCCATCAAGTAAAGAAGAAATCAAAAAAGATTCATCTGGGCCAGTTATAGGTAATTGAGTTGCTAGATAGTAGTAATTTTCTGACTGAGATTTAAACTCTAACTCAACTGAGCGCTCGTAAACCCTGAGTTCCACCAGTTCTTCACAATCAGATTGACAATTAGCACGTTGTTGAAAAACTGGTAGTAAAAATGAGGTTTTCACATCCTGATGTAAAGGCAGAGTTTCCCCAAATATTTGGTTTTTTTTACTCAAATCGAGTTGAATTTGTTTGAGAGTTTTGGGGCGTTCGTGTTTACCAAGGGGGATTTGTGCCCATGCAGGTAAAATTTTATTTAGCCAGCTTACTTCGTCTGGATTAAAGATGAAGAGAACACTAATCCAGGCAAAAGCCATAATTAGACTAGCACTACTTAAGATAATTGCGATCGCTAATATTGATGACAACCAACTTCCTCGTTTTAGCTTTTTCTGGGGTTTTTTAACGACGCGTTTCATCGCACCAGCACGAGGTTGATTTAGTTTAGAGGCTTTTGGCTTCAGCTTGCGTGAACGATTTGCCATAGATTCGGGATTAGAGAATTGAGGATTAGGGATTGAGAAAACTCTTTCTTAGTCCCCAGTCCCCATTCCCCAATACCCTGTTATACTCGCCCTTTCAAAAGTTGCCCAGAAGCATTAAGTCTAATTTGGGACAAAATCCGTAAATGTCCCCATGTGAACCCTAGATGATCGCGAATACACTCTTCACTTAAGTATGTGAGCAGAGTGTAAAAAATTGAAAGGTAGATTTATTAGCCGCAGTCATCGCAAAACCTTGATGCTCGCATGGTTACTAATTGCGGGAGTAAATGGAGTTGCACAAAAAGCATTAGCACAAGAGTATATCAATCCAGAAACTACTCAGGAGATAGGAGTTAAGGGCGATAATATTATTCCCTCATCCCCCTCCCTCTCCCCAGAAGAACCGATGTCCCAAGTTACATCGGTATCTCAACTCAAGGACGTACAACCCAATGATTGGGCATTCCAAGCCTTGCAGTCTTTGGTAGAACGTTATGGTTGTATAGCCGGCTATCCAGATAGCAGCTATCGCGGTAATCGCGCCTTAACTCGGTATGAATTTGCTGCGGGTGTAAACGCTTGTTTAGATAGAGTCAACGAATTAATCGCTACAGCCACCAGCGATTTAGTCACTCGCGAAGATTTAGTAATATTACAAAAATTACAGTCAGAATTTGCCCCTGAATTAGCAACTTTGCGGGGTCGTGTCGATAATTTAGAAGCCAAAACTGCTGAAATTGAAGCCAACCAATTCTCAACAACAACTAAACTCAGTGGACTACTGATAGTTGGCATTCAAGGACGAACTAAGAATCGTGGTGATGTTAATCCTAGAGATGGACAAAAAGATACAGATGATGCAGGGACAAATATTAATGTTATTTCCCTAGCGCAGCTGTATTTAACTAGTCAAATCACTCCGAGTAGTTACTTGTTTACAGGTCTTTTAGATGGTAACGGAAAAACTGCACCTAGATTTACCAATAGCGTTTCTCGGAATGATGTTTTTCTTGGCTACGAATTTCCTACAGATAGCTTGATTGTAAGCGATCTAAATTTTCATTGGCTAGTGACAGATAAATTAGCAGTAATGGTAGGAACAGAAGGCGTAAGTATGCCAGCTGCTTTCCGAGGCCCCAATCGGGTAGAAAGTGCTGCAACAGGGCCATTATCTTATTTTGCCCAAAGAAACCCAATTTTAAATATGGGATATGGTCATGGTGGTATAGCTATTGATTGGCAATTTGCTAAACGCGCTAGTTTGCAAGCAATTTATACTAGTTATCAACCAGGAAATCCCGGGAAAGGTAGCGGTTTATTTGATGGAACCACCACTACAGGTGTGCAATTACTGCTGACACCAACCGATACTCTAGATTTAAGTTTATATTACGTTAACAATTACGCTTCAGATGGTTGTTTGCTAACCTTTGTTGGTGATGAATGCTTAACTACAGTTAATACCACTACCGGAAAATCAGCACCGCTACAAACTAACGCCGTCGGTGCAACTCTTACTTGGCAAATTTCTCCCCGCATTAGCGCAGGTGCGTGGGGTGGTTATACTAAATCTTATATTCCTGGGCAATCGGGAAGTGTAGAAACGACAAATTATATGGTGTTTCTAAATTTTCCTGATTTATTTGCTAAAGGAAATTTAGGAGGAATTTATGTCGGTCAACCTCCTAAAATCACTAGTAGCGATTTACCTATAGGAAATAATGTCCCTGATTTTATCAATACAGGTTTAGGACGTGCAGGTGGACAACCAGGTACAACCACTCAAATTGAGGCATTTTATCGTTTTCAGCTAACAGATAATATCAGTCTTACACCAGGTATAATTCATCTTATCCAGCCTGGAAACACACCAGATAGTGACTCAGTGACTATCGGCATTCTGCGTAGTACTTTTAGTTTTTAATTCTACTTGCAGATAAATTATAAAACTTAAGTATTGACAGATAATGATACGCAACTGGGCGCAAAAAACATTAAAAAGCCCTTTTTTAACGGGTAATATTAGATAAAAAATTACTTACGAAAAGTTCCATCATGAACCTCAGTATAGTTGATGATAAATTGCAGATAGAATTTACGTTTAAAGAACAACTACTAGCTGTTCGTTTGAATAAGCTTTGGCAAATATCACTAGCGCATATTGAACAAGTTACAACAACCGAACCCCAAAGTAATTGGCGAGAATTGCGTGCCCCTGGTAGCTTTGTTCCTGGAGTGATTAAGGCTGGCACTTATTACACTAACCGGGGTAAAGAGTTTTGGTATGTAAATCGAGAGACAAATTATTTAACCATTGAATTGCGAGATGAATCCTACAAGCGGATTATCTTAACTATTGATAACAATGAATCTTGGCAACAAAGAATTACTCAGATAATTGCTGTATAGTTAGCCAAGCAAAACCAGTCCCACAAGATAAGTTGTGCGGCATTGCTTATTAATGGCAACTTAAGCCAATTAAGCCATAATTTGGCAGAAAAATCTCGTTTCCACCTATAGTCATCTGGAAATAGTAGCTGTATTATCTCTGCCGCGAGTAAGAGAGACAGCAACCCTATTATCGGGCGTTCCCAGCCTGATACTGGGAACGAAGCAATCTTGCAAAGGTTTGTTTAGTTAGGCTTCTACCTTATTTGGTGTTTTGTATATTAACCACCGGCAACCGCTGGGACAATACTTACTTCATCGCCATCTTTAAGAGTTGTGTTTATCCCATCTAAATGGCGGATATCTTCGCTATCGACGTAAAAATTTACAAACCGACGTAACTTACCTTGTTCATCGCACAACCGAGATTTAATACCAGGAAAGCTTTGTTCTAAGGAATCTAACAATTCAGCAATAGTGCTACCGCTGGATTCTAAAGTAGCTTGATTATTAGTAAAACTCTGAAGAGTCGTAGGAACTAAAACTTTTACAGCCATAGAAGTAAAAAGTGAAGAGTGGAGAGTTAGGAATAAAATTAAGAGTAAAGAGTTATGAATATAAAAAACTCATAACTCCTAACTCCTAACTAAACGAGAACTTGTTGCCATTCCAAGCGATCGAGAGTACGCGATCGCTCTAGTGCACGTTCAAAACTATCGAGTTTGGCATCAATAGTCAAGGGTTCGCCAACGTAGCCTTGGATTGCTTCTTGGGTTTTCAAACCATTACCGGTGATGTAAATCACGGTAGTTTCATCTGGATCGATTTTGCCAGCTTCTACCAGTTTTTTCAGCACGGCCACGGTTGTACCACCAGCCGTTTCTGTGAAGATGCCTTCGGTTTCTGCCAGCAGCTTGATGCCATCAATAATTTCGGCATCATTGACTGATTCAATATTACCACCAGTCTTCTGAGCTAACTCCACAGCATAAATGCCGTCTGCTGGGTTGCCGATCGCTAGTGATTTCGCAATTGTATTCGGTTTTACTGGCTTAATAAAGTCGCGTCCTTCTTTGAAAGCTTGGGCAATTGGCGAACAACCTTCAGCTTGAGCGCCACTGAAACGGACGCTCTTGTTTTCTACTAAACCAACTTCGATAAATTCTTGGAATCCTTTATAAATTTTGGTAAACAGCGAACCAGATGCCAAGGGAGCAACAACATGATCCGGTAGCTCCCAGCCTAGTTGTTCCGCAACTTCAAAACCTAGCGTCTTAGAACCTTCAGAGTAATAAGGACGCAGATTAATGTTGACAAAACCCCAGCCATGTGTGTTAGCAACTTCAGAACAGAGACGATTGACTTGATCGTAGTTGCCCTTGACTGCCATCAAGGTGGGACTGTAGATTAGACTACCGATAATTTTACCAGCTTCTAAATCTGCGGGGATAAACACACAGCAGTCTAAACCGGCATGAGCTGCGATCGCAGCTGTAGAATTTGCCAAATTACCAGTGCTAGCGCAAGAAACAGTAGTGAAACCTAACTCCCGCGCCCTGGATAGAGCGACTGACACCACCCGATCCTTAAAGCTCAGGGTGGGCATATTCACGGCATCATTTTTTATATAAAGCTTATTTAGACCCAGGCGACGGGCAAGACGGTGGGAACGAACTAGGGGAGTCATACCAGTTCCCACATCTATAACATTGTCGGTTGCAACAGGCAAAAAGGGACGGTAGCGCCAAATTGAATTGGGCCCAGCTTGAATTGTTTCACGAGTGACAGTCAGACGTAGGGCATTGTAGTCATATTTGACTTCTAACGGGCCAAAACATAACTCACAAACATTACTGGCTTTGAGTTCATATTCCGCACCACATTCCTTACACTTCAAGGCTTGAAAGTAGGCAGTGCTGGTTTGGGTTTGGGTTTGGGTTTTGATTGCCTGAGTCATAAACTAGCTTTCCCTGTTTGTCTGTCACTTGTCGCCTGATACTAACACGAGCAAAAATACCAGTCAAACATACCCGACAAAAATTATCGGGTATGTTTGGTATTGAGAGGAATGATTCTTGTAAAACTTTAATACTAGTAATCTCTATTTTTAGTATTTACACGTATGTCTTTAATGTTATGAAAAAATAAAATAGCTTCCATTATTCAGCATTAACACTGGAAAATGCTATGAATAAATAGCATTTTTTTATGACAAACTTGCATTTATTGAAATTGTTATCCTATTTAAGCGATCTAGATAGCTTAGTTAATTTTCAATTTTTTTGATCTAAATGACTCTCCAGGGCAGTATATATTTCTGATAACAAAGTCTCAAAAACATTTTTATATATAAGTTTTAGTGCTTTTAGCATCTGAATCAACCCACTAAAATTGCCATGTGTGTTGCCACAATAAAGTTAATTTTTCAGCTTTGATGGGCTCATTCACAGCTATAGAAGTTACTTATTTATACGGAAGATTTTTTTTGCTTTAAAAGCTACATTGCTATTTACATCTCTAACTAAGCAAAATACAGTAATAAATTACACATATTTGCGATTGCCAGCTTTGATTCTCAAGGGTAAGCGTAAAACAACTAGACAAGTTTTTCTGGTTATTGTCTCAATATCATTTCCAAGGAGTGTCAATAATTTAACTCCTTAAATATGCATTCCCAAAACTTCAATGTTTTGGGCAGCCATAAATCGGTAATTCCTTAAAAGGGATTGCCGAACTTTATCCTGTCTCAAAATCTGAGATACAAGTTCAGCAAACAAACTACTTCTATGGTAAATCGAAATCAATCTGTAAATAAGCAGCGTAAACTTTACCAATTTCTAGTAGCAACAGCATTATTAACTGGTAGCCTTTTCCAATTTCTCGCACCCGTATTAGCTGACGGAACGACTGCGGGTACATCTATCAGTAACACTGCAACAGCAACCTACGAAGATCCTAACAGTCCAGGGACAACTATCAACGCTACTTCTAACACTGTCGTTGTCACCGTGGCAGAGGTTGCTGGTATCACCGTCACAGCTTCTGGAGTCACAGATAACAATGGCGGTAATGTTGCAGTTGGCGACTTACTAATCTACACCTACACCTTGACTAACGTAGGTAATGACCCCACCAAATTCCACATTCCCAACCAAGCGACAACAACTGGGCCGGGTACAGTTTCTGGTACATTACCAAATGGTGGTACAGTTAATAGCCTGCAATATAGCACTGATGGTGGTCAAACTTGGATAAACGTCCCTCAAGGTGGCGTAGACACACCTTCTGTTCCGGTTAACGGTACTGTGTTAGTACGTGTCCCAGTAACTGTACAATCTGGCGCTCAAACCAATGATGTCATTACCGTTACTCTTGGTAATACTCCTGGTGATGCCCAAAACCAACTGCGGAGTCCTGATGGTGGTGACATATTCACCGTAGATAACCCCGATGGTAGTGCTGGTGAGGTATCTGGCACACCAGTTAATGGTACACGGGAAGCTAGCGCCACCGAGCAAATTAAAGTTGGTTTAACGGTGAAGACATATGCTTTAGCCACCATTCTGAAGGTTCGCAGTGGCTATAACAATGCTGGCACAACTGCGATTACAGATGATAAATTGACCTACGATTTGAGTTTGCGAGTTGAGTCCAACGATCCCACAGGACAGGGAATTACACCATCAGCTTTGACGGGTACAAGCATCAATGTTAATGGTGCTGCTGGCACTTATATCTTGGTTTCTGATGCGATTCCTGCGGGTACAGATTTAGCAGTAGCACCGACTGCACCTCCTGGTTGGCAAACTGTCTACACCACTAATCCAGTTACAACTAATGCTAATACAGCTAGTTGGACTACGACAGCACCAGCCTTGGCCTCAGTTACTCGCGTTGGTTTTATCAATAATCCAGCAATCATTACTTCCATCGCTCCTGGTACAACGGTGAATGGCTTCTCGATTCAGCTAGCCGTTGAATCAACTGCAACTTCACCCTTAACCGTCGCTAACATTGCCCAATTATTTGGTCAAACACCCAGCAGCAATTTCCCAGTATACGACGACTCCGGCGACCAAAACCCCAGCAACTATGACGGTTCCCCAGGTAGTATGACACCTCCTACGGGTACAGATACCAATGGTGATGGTATTCCCGATACTCTACCGCCTGCCAACGTTGATGATGGCTATATTAATACTCCAGCATCTCCAGAAACTGGAACTGACGCAGGTAATAACAACAGTGGTACTGGTACAGGTGGTGAGGCGAACGTCTTCACAGTGCAAGCGCCTATTGCTTCGGCGTTACTCAACGGGCCGCAAAATGCCCCGGATGCTACTGGGCCGTCAGGTGGAACCGACGACGACTTCACCAACAAATCTTCTCTCGTTCCTGCTGGTACAGCACCTGGTAGTACACTTGATCCACAATCAGTTGGCTTCACCAACACTGTTAAGAATAGTGGTACTGACTCAGGTGTTTTGAAGATAGAGCCAACTAAACCAACAAATATAGGAGATTTACCGAATAATACGAAGGTGACTATTACTTACGGTAGTCAGTCTGCTGTTTATACTTACAATAGTGCAACGGGAGTGTTTACAACACCTGGTACAGCAATTACAATCCCCAACGTTGCTCCTGGTGCAAGTGTCAACTATGGTGTAGAAGTTGATTTACCTCCAGGTACGCAGTTATCTACTGATATTAATAGAGGCTTCCCAGTACCCATCACTGCTTCGATTGACAATTACACGACGGACACCAACGGTGATGGAATTAAGGATACTGGCAACGATAATACCTTTGATTCATCTAACATTACTATCGATCGCGTGTACACTGGCTTCCTAAAACTGCTGAAACAGTCACGAGTTTTACAAGGAACTGGGCCTGTAGTCCAGGGGAATGATGGCACATTCAGTATCGATCCGAAGAAGCCTGCGCCAGGAAACATTATTGAATACCAAATTCAGTACACAAATATTTCCGATCCTCAATCTGGAACTGGGAATGTGATTTTGAATGCTAACAAAGTTGTAATTACTGAAGATGGTACGAAACTCCCAAATAACTGGGCATTAGACAACGATGCCAGCGGTCAAATTGATACTAGCAACATTGTTGGTTCAGCTAAGGATTCCGGGACTGCAACCATTCAATTTTTCAGTGGTAATCCAGCTACTAACTCTGGTATTGACCAGACTGGAACTACGGCAAACACTGATGTTGCTAAGTATGTGGATACTGTCACGGGCACGATCGCACCGGGTATTCAAAGAACATTTACCTTTCAACGCAAGGTGAACTAATTCGTTGGGATTGGGGACTCCGAAATTTGCAGACTCTAGTACAGAAGAGTCTGCGAACCATTTGACCTTATCCCCAACCCCAAACAGCAAGCAAATAGGAGAGTGACTCTTTCTTAGCAAAAGCTGGGAAAGATAAGTCAACAATTCACATTCTGGAATTTTTTTGAGGTTATTTATATGAAGCGTGTTTCTCTTGCAGGTTTAGGAGCATTCGCTCTCATTGTTACAGTTCCATTTGTCGGTCAAATTCCGGGAATTGCAAATGTATGGCATTCAGAAAGTGCTGTTGCTCAGAATATCAAAACTCAAGGGCAAATTCAATTGCGTTTAGAAGCAGAAAAGCAAGTGGTGGTACAAGATCAACAGGGTAAGCAAAGCCAGAAATGGGAACCTTTGAAAGGTCAAGTTGTGGTGCGACCAGGAGATGTATTGCGATATACATTGAGCGGCGAAAATCAGAGCGATCGCCTAGTGAAAAATTTGACTTTTAATCAACCTATTCCCAAAGGAATGGTCTACGTACTGAATTCTACCAATGTCGCCAAAAATGCCAAAGTAATTTACAGCATCGATGGTGGACGTAGCTTCGTCGAAAATCCCACTGTTAAAGTTACTCTTCCTGGCGGCAAAGTGGAAACCAAACCAGCCCCAGCCATTGCTTACACCCATATCCGTTTGCAAATTCCATCACTTGCAGCGAAGACAACAGTCAAGGCAACTTATCAAACCCAAGTGCGCTGATTAACACGCCGCCTTGCTAACTCGGAAAAGAGCCGCAATCAAGAATATTTTTAGATTCCATCTGGAAACGAGATTTTAAAAGAGTTTTAGCTTAACTGGATTTTCCCAAATAAATAAGTGCTTTTATTAACAACAAGCTTGACATTTCAGAGGAGATGTGGTAAGTGAGCCGTCCTCAAAACCAAAAGCAAATTACTTCTAGCGGTAGCTGGTGGCGACGGTTAACAGCTACTGTTCTTCTGGGAAGTTTTTTGCATACTACTATATCTATGCCAGCGATCGCGCAACAGACTAACAATCTGGTTGCGTCTTTGCCATTAATAAATCAAGCTACTTATACTTATACAGATTCTGTTAGTAATGATCAATATCAAGGAAGTTCTGAGCAAATTAATGTTAGTCCTATCCCCTTACTCGATCCATTAGGACGGATTTTAGGTTGCGCTGGGACAATTTTACCTGACTATACAGGTTTTTCAGTTGGGGTATACGAACCCAACTCTAGCGATCCAACGGGGACAGAATTGGGCAGTTTGGTTGCTTTGACTCGAACAGAGTTACCAGATATTCCTAATAACAACGTTCCTGGTGGGAAATCGCCGAATACCGAGAATAGTAATCCCTACTTCGTTACGAATAACCCTGCGGGTGTCTACAATTTCCTACTCGATCCGAATAAGGGTCAAACCGCTCCAGGTAGAACCTACATTTTTGTAGTTAATCCACCACCAAATTCTATCTATAAACAGCGGCGGGTCAAGATTGAAATCCTTGCTAACACTGGAACACAAGGTAATGGTGTCGTCCGATATGTCGCTAGTTCTTTAGATGGTCAACCAATCAGTCTTACAGGTGAAACCAGACTAGAGCAAACAGTTGTTTTAGTTCCCAACGCAGAAACAGTGGGACTGGATTTATTAGCCTTTGAATTCACTACAAATTTGTGTCAAGCCAATCAGTTACAGATTATCAAAACAGGCGATCGCGCTACTGCTGAACCTGGAGATACGGTAATCTACCGCCTGTCAGTAAAAAATCTTGCTGATGCTGGTTTGAGTAATATATTTGTCACCGATGACCTACCTTTAGGATTCCAATTCTTGCCGAAATCTGTGCAAGGAGAGCTAGATGGTCAACCAGTCGCGATCGCTTCAGAACGCAACGGTAACACAGTCACATTCCGCACAGATGTAACAATTTCCCCAGAGAAAGTCTTGAATATTGCCTACGCGGCTCAAATAACAACTGATGCGCTACGTGGTACTGGTCGTAACACTGCGATCGTTAATGCTCAACGAGCTGATAACCGTTTTAGTACTAAGGATGGCCCAGCAACCCACCAATTGAAAATTCGTCCAGGAATCGTTTCTGACTGTGGCACGATTATCGGTCGGGTGTTTGTTGATAAAAACTTTGATGGTGAACAACAGCGTGGTGAGCCTGGAGTACCCAATGCAGTGATTTTTCTGGAGGATGGAAACCGCATCACTACAGATCCTAATGGTTTGTTCTCTCTAGCTAATGCCTTACCTGGCTACCACACAGGTGTACTAGACCTCAGCAGTGTCGCGGGTTACACCCTAGCTCATAACGAAAAATTCCGCGAACGAAATAGCCAATCTCGCTTAGTGCATTTAGAGCCTGGTGGCTTAGTACGCATGAACTTCGCTGTCACCCCAACATTTCAGGAGCCAGTCAAGAAATGAAAACCAGACTGCACTGTTTAACTACATTTAACCTGAGATTGATGGGGGTGATGCCAGTAGCTTTCTGCCTTGTTTTGTACCCTACAATTGTCAAAGCAGAAATCACTAGTGAAAATCTCCTTTTCCCTGATTCACCTTCGCAAGCAGAAAAGAGTGTCGAAGATCCTAATTTTTCAGCGCATCTGGAAAACCTCTCTTCTTCTAAGGGAGAGGCTTTAAATTCTCCACCTCTCGAATTTGCTTCAACTTCTTCAGCATCGGCTCCTGAAATTCCAAATGTCCAGCTAAGTGAAACAGAAATACAACCATTTCAACCAGAAACTTCTGTAGATTTGCCCAGAGACTTAGGCAAAATATCAGAAATAGAGGATAAGAACGACGAACGCAAAAATACTGAAACACTATTTCATGCTTCTCCAACAGAAATACAACCATTTCAACCAGCAACTTCTGTAGGTTTGCCTAGAGGATTAGGCAAAATTGCAGGAGTAGAGGACACCGGGACAAAGGGACAAGGGGTAAATGAAAATCTTCCTGTGTCTCCCACTGTCCCTATCTCGACAGCAATCAAAATCCTGACTCCGACGGCTGACAGTGTTGTAGATGTACAAGCTAGTACGGTAATTGTGCAGTTTCCTGCTGGTAGTCAAGTGGAGTTGCGGGTAAATGGCGCATTGGTAGATCCTTCTTTAGTAGGACGGACGGAAACTGATGCTACCACCAATTTAGTAACGCAGACATGGTATGGTGTCTCGTTAAAAGAAGGTGCAAACACCATCTCTGCACAAGTTGTTGGAGGAACAGAACCCCCTGTAACAGTGCAAGTCGCAGTTCGGGGAGCGCCGAAGCAATTAACTTTAGAAACAGTTGAGTCTCGTATCCCGGCGGATGGACGTTCTACGGCGACAATTCGGGGTCAACTCATCGATGCAAGTGGTAATCGCTCAAATCGTGATGCTGTTGTCACCCTCATACCCACTGCTGGGGAGTTAGTCGGGAAAGACTTCAAGCCTGATGAACCCGGATTTCAAGTGGAGGCGAAAGCGGGGCAATTTACAGCGACGTTGCGATCGCAACTGAAGGCAGAAACTGTGACAATTCGCGCGATCGCAAATGATTTAGAAGCCTTCACCCAACTACAATTTGAAACAGCACTACGTCCGAGTTTAGTTACTGGAGTCATAGATTTACGTTTGGGTGCTAGAGGTACAAATTATTATGGCAGTTTCCGTGATTTCCTCCCCCCTGACAAAAACAACGGAACCCAATTAGATTTCCATTCAGCGATATTTGCCACTGGTGCGATCGGGGAATGGTTATTTACAGGCGCATACAACAGTTCTCGTAACCTCAATGAAGATTGCAACTGCGATAATCGCCTGTTTAGAACTTACCAATTCAGCGAGCAAAACTATCCTGTCTACGGCGATAGCTCAAAAGTTGATGTAGTTGCTCCTTCCATTGACAGTGTATTTTTGCGTTTTGAGCGTTCAGCTCGTACCCCTGGCTCCGATCCTGATTATGCGATGTGGGGTGACTATAACACAGAAGAATTTGCGCGGCGATCGCAGCAATTTACTTCTATCACCCGTCAACTCCACGGTTTTAAAGCTAACTACAACTTAGGAAACCTACAAATTACAGGTTTCTATGGCGACCACTTAGAAGGGTTTCAACGAGATACTATTGCTCCCGATGGTACTAGTGGCTATTACTTCCTCTCTCGCAGACTATTACAAGCAGGTAGTGAAAATGTCTTTATCGAGTTAGAAGAACTCAATCGTCCTGGGACTGTATTAGAACGCAAACAACTTAACCGAGGCCCAGACTACGAAATCGACTACGATCGCGGTACTTTATTATTCCGCGAACCGATTCTTCGTACCGATATCGATCGAACCGGACAAGTATTGGTACGTCGGATTGTTGTTAGCTATCAATATGACAGCGAAGACTCTGACGGGAGCATCTATGCTGGTCGTTTGCAATATAATCTTTCCCGCAAACTTAACCAGGAAAGTTGGATAGGAGCAACTTACGTTCAAGAAAATCACGGGGTACGCGACTTTCAACTCTACGGCGCAGATGCGCTGATTGCTTTGGGTGATAACGGTAAGTTAATCGCAGAATATGCCCATTCTACGAATGATTCTGATGTTGTGGGAAAAGTCAGAGGTGATGCTTACCGTTTAGAAGTTGAAGGAAAGATTACTAATGGGATTCAAGGTCGTGCCTATTATCGCTTTGCTGATACGGGTTTTGCCAATAATTCCACTATCAGCTTTGTCCCCGGACAAACCCGTTATGGAGCGCAGGTTACAGCTAAACTCACCTCAACTACCAACGTCAGAGCGCAATACGATCGCGAAGACAATTTTGGGATTGCTCCCCAACCTCTAGATACCTTTGAAGAACTGTTTGCACCGCGTTATGAGGCGATACCTGGTAGTAAGGTTGATAATTCACTGACGACGATTTCCGCTGGGATTCAACAACGCTTAGGTAGAGCCACTATCGATTTGGATTGGATTCATCGTCGTCGGGAAGACCGTATCCCCGACAGTAGCTTGAGTAGTAATTCGGATCAACTGCGATCGCGTTTTTCAGTTCCCCTTGCTAAAAACCTGACCTTCCAAGCCCAAAATGAACTCAGCTTATCTTCCCAAAAAGATACTGTTTACCCAGACCGTACCATTTTGGGGTTGAATTGGGCGGTAATTCCTGGTGTCAGCGTTAGTCTAGCCCAACAGTATTACAGTAGCGGTCAATATTCGGGTAATTCCGTCACTAGCTTGAGTGTCAACGGCGAACACAAACTCGGATCGGATACTACCTTGACCGGTCGCTACTCAATTTTGGGTGGTGCTAACGAAGTGACTACCCAAGGTGCAATTGGTCTAAATAACCGCTGGACTATTGCTTCGGGATTGCGGCTGAACGTTGCTTACGAACACGTATTTGGCAACTTCTTTGGACGCACGGCGGCAGGTCAACAATATGCCCAACCCTACGCTTTTGGTCAAGCAGCATCTGCGATCGGGTTTGATGGTGGTGATAGCTACAGTGTAGGGCTGGAATACAGCGATAATCCGCAGTTTCAAGCTAGTGCCCGTTATGAACATCGTTCCTCTTCTGGTGGGAGTAATACAGTAATTACCGCAGGTGCTGCGGGTAAAATTTCTCCGGCTCTCACAGCTTTAGTACGTTATCAACAAGCCGGTTCTTCCAATCAAAAGCTTTCAGGATTGGGAGATACTGCTAACCTCAAGTTGGGTTTAGCTTACCGCGACCCCAATAGCGATAAATTTAATGCTTTATTGCGTTATGAATATCGCCAAAATCCATCAACTATCCCTGACACAATCCTGTTAGGAAGTGGTACGGGTTCCCAAGACCATACCTTTGCTTTAGAAGCGATTTACGCTCCTAACTGGCAATGGGAATTCTACGGGAAGTATGCGTTGCGTAACAGTACCTCTTACATAGCTAACGATTTAGCCGGTACTAGCACAGTAAATCTGGCCCAAGTACGCGCTACCTATCGTTTGGGATATAGCTGGGATTTGGTGGGTGAGGCTCGTGTAATTAGTCAGTCTAGCTACAGTGAGACAGGCTTTGTTCTTGAAACAGGCTATTACCTCACGCCTAACCTGCGCGTTTCGGCTGGTTATGTCTTTGGGAAAGTTGATGACCGAGATTTCTCAGGAACACGTTCCGCAGGTGGGGCGTATTTGGGCTTTACGGTTAAGCTGAATGAATTGTTTGACGGCTTTGGACAACAAAAACCTGTAGCGCGCCAGCCACAGGAATCAGCGATGAAAACTTTGGTGGGTAAACTCAAGGCTGCAATGAGGGGGATACAAAGGCGTGAAATATAAAAGGGTTATTTGATGTAAAGACGTTGGAATGAACGTCTCTTACGAATTAACCCTTCCTTGTGGGAATACTATTGTCGTAACGATTTTTATCCGCTTTGAATCTAGTGCAAAAACGTTTTAATTTTCATGCTGCTATTTGTATATTTATAAACTCAATATCATTACTCACATATTATGTATTTTTATTGGAACTAAATGATGAGATATTTACTTAATAAATTAAAAGCGATCGCCACAGTAAATATTGATGAAAATGATAAATTTTCTCTGATTGCGGACAATCCACTAAAAAGAACTATGAAAAAGCCGTTAACAATTAGCCGTCAAAAATTATGGCTCAGTAGCTTGGGCTTTTTTTTATGTATTTTCGGAACTAGTATCCAACCTAGCTGGGCTGAAGGCAGCAAAGAGTTAGTTTCTGATGGTGGATATAGACCTTACCTGGAATGGTCAGATTTAGCACTGGCAGGTATTGTTCGGAAAACTATACTCAAAGTTTATGTTCAACAAGGAGAAACAGTTAATCTTGGCTCTAGTGTGATTACTAGTTTTTCAGACCCACAAGATATTGTTTACCGCAGTCCCTTTGGTAGTCAAAATGGCTCTTGTGATGTTCTAACGAATGGCTTTGGTTTGATTAATACTGTTGCCAAAGAAACGGCCGGCCCTTTACCTAATATCGGTGGCTATACCCCTTGTAGTTTCGTCGCTACAGAAACAGGTATTTACGAAGTTGAATTTCATTCTCCTGATAAAAGTGGTGCTACAAATAATAATCCGCCCCCAAGAACTACAACGGCGGTATTTCCTACAAATGGTACTCAACTTTCAGGAGTGGCTGCTTGGGATATCACAGTTCGAGATAGTAACGGTGTTAAAAAAGGGCGAGTATTTACCAACTATATCGCTATGAATATGGGAGGAAATGCTGGGCTAAATGGCGCTCCTGCTGGTTTAGGACTTAACTCTAAGCTCTATATTCAAACTAAAGATGGGTATCGTTACGAAACTGACATGAATGGAGTCGATCCTTTTGGCTTCATATTTTTTGCTAATAGCCGGGGATATATTGACAGTAACGGTTCTACACTTTATCACTCTATCAATTCCCCGCCAGACCCAAACAGCACACTCAACTTTTATGGCAATGTAAAAGTTCAAAGTCCGAATGTTACTGATACTACAACAGACATTACTCACCTAGTTTTCTTCAATCGCCCCGACACTGCAACCCTCAATGCTTTGAGTATTCCTATTGCAGCAAATGTTCCGATAGTACCGACTTCGTTCAAGTTTACTGGGGGTAATGGAGGTAGTGGGAACCAAACTTCTGTGGGTGTGGGAGGCAATTTTAGCTTCAATGCCAGTTCAAGTGGTAGCTATCAAATAATTATTGACACCAACACTGATGGTATTTATGACCCTAGTAGCGATAGAGTACTACAAAATGTGCTATCTCTAGGCTCAAATGTGGTGCTTTGGAATGGAAAGGATGCAAATGGGGTAAATCTCCTACCTCGACCAGGAAACTTACCATACAATGCCATAATTACAACACGGTCGGGTGAATATCACTTTCCCATGTTGGATGCCGAAAATAATACGCTAGGGTTTAAAATTACAATGGAAAACCCTCCGGCTGCTTTTCCTAACCTTGTAGATCAAAATGGACAGCAGATTGGATCGACGACCGTTTATTACAACGACAGCAATTATACTTCTGCTAACGGCACGGCGATTAACTTAGATGGTACGGGAGCTACTAACCCGCGTAATGCTGCTAGAGGGATTAATAGTGTGTCAGGAGAACATGAATTTAGTAGTAATTATGGTGACTATAAGGGAATAGATACTTGGACATATTTTCCAAGTGAAGCAATCAATACTCCCTTGGTAATTACTACTAGCACTCAAGCAAATGTCATAGGAAGCAAATCTGTTCGCTTCCTTGCAGACAATGATAGTAGCGGAACTGTGACTGTAGGCGATCGCATCGAATATACCATCACTTACTCCAACCTAAATCCAGGTAATAGCGATGCAATTAACTTTGTCATTAACGACTCATTGCCCTCACAGTTAACCTTTGTAAGTAAGGTAATTTCAACTGTTACTGCGGGAAATAACATCACTCTCAATCCTAGTTACAACGGCGCTGGTGCTGTGACAAATTCTGGAACTCTGCGTGTAGGCGATACTATCACCATTAAAATTACTGCCACGATTAATAATGCCAATGGCGGTAATCCAATTAGTAACCAAGCAAATGCTAATTTTAACACACCTGATAATCCTACAGGAACTGTTGGTACAGTGTTCACAGATGCAGACTCTGCTGGTGCTACTAATAATCCACCTACTCTCGGTAATTCGTTCTTACAAATTACTGATAATGGTGTAGATACTGGTAATAGTCCTGCCAGTACAGCAGATGACGATCCTACTTTATTTACAGTATTAAATGTTATTAATTCTAACCCTAAATTGCTGTTAATTAAACGCATTACCCGCCTCAACAACCAAGATTTAACTGATATTGTGGATGGTCGCAGTGACGTTGCTACTAATGCCAGTAACTATGTACCAGAACCTTATGCTACTGATGATAACGAGTCTAAATGGCCTGCTGGCTACTTGCGAGGATTAATTAATGCTGGCACTGTCAAACCGGGAGATGAGTTGGAATACACTATATATTTCCTTTCCAATGGTCTTGGTAATGCAACTAATGTGAAATTCTGCGATTTAGTTCCGAATAATGTTAATTTTATTCCTACTGCTTTTAATGGCATGACTCCTAGTGATGGTGGCTTACCAGCAGCAGATCGAGGAATTGCCCTAGCTATTGGTTCTACTACACCTACACTTTATCTCACTAATGTAGGAGATAGCGATCGCGGGTATTTTTATACAGCTAATGACTCAGGTACACCATCATACTGTGGTACTAACACCAATGGGGCAGTAGTGGTCAATATTACAGTCCCAAGTTTTCCCAATCTACCCGCAGCTACTGGATCTGGCACACCAGCGAATTCTTATGGTTTTGTCCGCTTCCGCGCTAAGGTGAAATAGTTTTAACCACGGCTAACTAGGGGAATTAAGGCCAGGCCATTAGGAGAGTTCTGGTTATTCGGTAACGAAGCGATCGCAGTTTTGTAAAAAAATCTTTTGAATAATCCGAAAAGCAATAACTTCAGTTTGGAGATTCAGCATATACCTACAAATAAGTCATGGTAAATATGAATTTAAAACTGAGATTTAAACCAGTTTCTCACAGTTGGGTTGCTTTACATCCAAAGCCTAAAGGGGTAATTCAATTTATTGCTGGGGCTTTCTTTGGTACATTTGGCCCTATGCTTTTTTATCGTTATCTGCTTCAATCTCTATTCGAGCAGGGATATACAATTATTCTTTTGCCATTTAATTTTACTTTTAACCATTATGTAGAAGCTGGTTTTCTCATGAGAGAACAGTATGAAATTCTGCCAGAGCTTGTGAAAATGGCAAGTGTTGCAGGATATGATTATGAAGCCTATCTAGATGATAAAAACTTTTCTTGGATTGGACATAGCCTTGGCTGTAAATATATCTCGCTGTTAGAAGGATTTACTGCTTTACCTCCAGATGCTCAAGAGAGAGAACAGTTTATTCGGAAGCTACTATTTAAAACTTCCGATGAGTCACAGATAGAAAGTGTGATTGCAGACATTAACATTCTCTTTGATGAACTAACGCGAAAAAGGGATGAAGTTAAAAAATTAATTTACACTTATGTGCATAAGAATATCAACATTAACAGTGTCTTCATTAAAGGACAGGTATCTATCCTATTAGCACCTGCCATTGCTGACACAGGGAGTGCAATTCGTCCTCAATTTTTAGCGGATATCATCGACAATCTTGGTTGGGGTGTGAAACCAACTGTTGAAGAAACCCAGCATTTAATCAAGGATAGTGGGCTATTTAATATCATGGGTTTAGTCTGTTTCAAATCAGACAATATTGCTAAATCAACCTGTGAATGGTTTACTAATATTCTGCAAAAGCCACCGCAAGATTTTCGGAAAACTCTAGCAGGTGGACATTTAAGACCTCTAGGGATTCAGCTAGCTAAGTATGTCGTTAATCTTTTTGATAAACCGTTAATTGAATCAGTTCAAGAGCGAAACAAAGCATTTGAGCATAATGTAATTCAATTGCTTGAAGAACTGAAAGAAAAATCAAGATAATGGGCATTGGGCACAAGAGGCAGACAGGAAAAACTTACTACAACTTCTCCCCTGCTCCTCTGCTCCTCTGCCCCTCTGCCCCTCTGCTCCCCTGCCCCCCTGCTCCCCACTCCTCACCGTTTAACCCTTTTTCATGACAATCCCAACTCTTCTGGAAAACCGAGCATGATGTTTAGGTTTTGGACTGCCGCTCCTGATGCGCCTTTACCCAGATTGTCAAGACGAGCAACTAGCAAGACTTCTTTGGTGGTGTCATTGGCGAATACAAAAACCTGAACAATATTAGTACCGTTCAGTGCAATCGCATCTAGAAATGTTCCGTCTCTGAGCAGTGTAGAATCTTGGAATGGAGCAACCTGCACGAACTTTTCACTTTGGTAGTAGTCAGCGATCGCTTCATAGATAACTTTACCTGATGGTGGATTATCTAAACTTCCCAGTGGCAAAGGTATCTGTACTAACATCCCCTGCTCAAAATCTCCCACGGCTGGTACGAACAGCGGCGGTGATGCTAACCCTGAATACTGATGCATTTCTTTGACGTGCTTATGCCCAAACTGCAAACCGTAGATGCCATAAGGGTAGAGTGATTCTGCCCCGGCTTGCTGTTCGTGGAAGGTATGATACTGTTTGATCAGGTTCTTTCCGCCACCAGAGTAACCTGATACTGCATTAACGGTGATGGGAAAGTTACTGTTCAGGAGTCCTTTAGCAATTAACGGACGGATACAAGCTAAAAATCCTGTGGGATAACAGCCCGGATTGCTGACAAACTGGGCGCTGGCGATTTTCTCTCGCTGTCCTGGATTTAGTTCTGGGAAACCATATACCCAATCCTTAGCCGTGCGATGGGCACTACTAGCATCAAGGATCTTAACCCTAGTATTACTGACTAAGCTAACAGCTTCGCGGGCTGCATCATCAGGCAGGCAGAGAATGATAACATCAACAGCATTGATTAGTTTGGTTCGCTCATTTGCATCTTTACGTTTAGATGCTTCAATGCTAACTAACTCGATATCATCCCGTTGGTTCAGGCGTGAGTAAATTTGTAAGCCTGTGGTTCCTGATTCTCCATCAATGAAAATCTTCGGTTTAGTAGTCATGCGTTTTTTATTATATGGAAGTTATATTTTGACAAAGTAAGAGTTATTTTAACGATCGATTTTTGAATGAAATTAACCTGCTTTCACCATCCACACCAAAAAGCTCAGAATTAGTTCGATAGGAGATAGTATTTGTTCCTTCGCCTTCCCGTTTCAGGATATGAATTTTCCCTTTAACTCGTTTTTTGTTAAGGGCTACTCCTCCCAAGCTAGAGTACGTTTCACTGCTTTTTGCCAAGTACCAAATTTGGACAAGGGGAAATCACTCTTCGGCTCAAACACACGCTCAATTTGCCGTTGTTCCACCAGTGTTTCATAGCTCTCCCAAAATCCTACAGCTAAACCTGCTGCAAATGCTGCACCCTGAACAGTGGTATCGCGCATTATCGGACGTTCAACTGGAATACCTAACACATCAGCTTGAAACTGCATCAAAAAATTATTCTCGCAAGCACCACCATCTACGGTTAATCGCCCAACTGGAGTACTGCTAGATGCGTTAATTGCTTGCACCACCTCCAGAACTTGATAAGCGATCGCTTCCAACACGGCACGAACTAGATGCTCTGGTTGTACACTGGCGGTAATGCCGAAAAAAGCTCCCCTAGCGCTCATATCCCAATAAGGTGCGCCCAGTCCACTAAATGCAGGCACAAAGTAGACTCCGCCATTATCTTTTACCTGATTGGCCATCGCTTCAGTTTCAGCAGCAGTTTTAATCAGCTTCAGGCGATCGCGCAACCATTGAATACAAGCACCACTAGTAAACATACTGCCTTCTAAGGCATAGCCGACATCTAAAGTATTGCTGGTATTTGCTTGTGTCCATGCCACTGTCGAAATAAGTTTATGGTGCGTAGGCGTAGCCCCTCGTAGAGATCGCACAATTTTTTTTCCTGTGTGAGCAACCAAAAAGCTACCAGTCCCGTAAGTGCATTTCATCAAACCGGGGCGATCGCAGCCATGACCAAATAGAGCTGCTTGCTGATCTCCTAAAATGGCAGTAATGGGAATTTCAGCACCCAACAAAGTCGCATCAGTAACTCCGAATACTCCTAAACTCGGCTGAATCTGGGGCAAAATATGCGCTGGAATTTGAAATAGATCCAGTAAAGTCTCATCCCACTCACAGGTTTTGAGATTCATCAACATTGTACGGCTGGCGTTGCTGTGGTCAGTGGCGTGGACTTTTCCACCTGTGAGGTTCCATAATACCCAGCTATCAATAGTACCTGCTAAGACATTATTCAGGTCAACATCTGGAAAATTGTCTAATAGCCATCTAAGTTTGGTAGCAGAAAAATAGGCATCAATGATTAATCCGGTGCGATCGTAAATTTCATCAGCGTAACCTTGCTCTTGTAATTGATGGCAAAGGGGAGCAGTGCGGCGATCTTGCCAGACGATCGCTTTATGGAGTGGTTTACCAGTAGCTTTGTCCCAAATCAAACAGGTTTCGCGTTGTACAGTTAGTCCCAAAGCTGCGATCGCTGATGGTACAATCTGGGAATTTGCAATTGCAGTTTGCATCACCCAACAGGTATCCTGCCAGATTTGTTGAGGGTCATGTTCTAACCATCCTGGCTGAGGATAATACTGAGTTAATTCTTTATATGCCTGCCCAACAATCTTGCCGTCTGCGTTAAATACAAAGGCGCGGTTGCCTGTCGTACCTAAATCCAGTGCTAAAATGTAGCCCAATGATGGAATTTTTTTGCCAAATGTGTGCATAGCCGCTTTTAATGTTGCGTAGGCGTAGCCCAACCTAGACATCGCGATTTTAGCAATACGCCTTCAATCACATATACATTATTTTGGGTACATTTTGAATTCCCTGTTTGCATAGCGTTACGTCTCCATAAAGTTGAAAATACTACAATTTTACGCAAAGTTGTATTTAGGACAATCAGTATTGATTTCCGCCTCAAATCCCAGACCTTCACAACATTGCAATACACTGTGAATTTTAATTGTGTGTAAACAAATATACAGCAATTTTCTTTTGCATGAGGCACAAAGTCCCTGGTTTTGAGGTAGGTAGGAGGCAGATCGCTTTTAGCGTCTCCCCTTGGGAGAAGGCAGGAGGCAGGAGAGAGAAGAATAATTTGATTTGTGAATCCTTGGTTCTTTACCTCATTTAGTTGCAAAGTGCTGTATCAGCACAGTATTATCAAAATGCTGCGATCGCAGGAATATTACACACAAATTCATAGAAGTTTTAGTATTAAATTTATGTGGCAATATACAAAGTGTCACTTTATTCAAGTCTAATTATGATACTCATGTTTTATAGTTTGCATATAAAAATTAATAGTAAACCAATACGGTTCACAAAAATGTGAAAAATCATCATCAAGACACAAATCGCCGTCTCCACAAAAGACTAATTATTGTAGAGACGGCGATTCATCGCGTCTCTTGCCTTCACGGAAAGTCTTGAGAGTAAACCTCGTTAATATAAATTTTATTAAAAGTAATCATCTTAACTTGATATAAAAACTATGGATTTAAAACTAGATGTGGTTTAAAAGTTAAAACCATCGAAATACAATATAAATCTCTCCATGCTAAAAGCTAACCAAAATCATAATGCACTACTAGCTCTGTTGTTACTTGTGCCAGTTCCGAGTATTGGTATTACAACTCAACTATATATACTCCCTGGCTTTCAAGGACATTTAGTAGCTTTATTATCTAAAATCTGGTTGTTGGTACTACCCATTATTTGGTTATTATTTGTTGATAAAGAGAATTTAAAATTTGAATATCCTAAAAGACGCGATTTATTGGCTGGAGTCGGATTAGGGCTATTGATGCTAGGCATCATCTTGATTGTTTATTGGCTACTGGGAGCAAAATGGATAGATGTTGAATATGTTCGCGATCGAGCTACACAAGTTGGATTGAACAGTTTTGTGATTTACTTAGTTGGTTCAGTGTATTGGATATTTGTCAACTCTTTGCTTGAGGAATTTGTCTGGCGTTGGTTTGTTTATCGTAAATGTGAAATTTTGGTATCAAGTCCTTTAGCTGTAGTACTGTCTGCACTATTTTTTACGATTCATCACGTTGTTGGTTTAGCAGCTTACTTCGACTGGCATGCGACAACATTATGCTCATTGGGGGTGTTTCTAGCAGGGGCGATTTGGTCATGGTGCTACTTAAATTATTCCTCAATCTGGCCCGGATACATCAGCCATGTTTTTGCAGATATAGCAATTTTTATGATTGGCTGGCAACTGATATTTGCTTAACAAAAATGTAATCAATCGACATCTCTCAAGATAATATGTTTTTTTAAGTCGAAACTGATTATACCTTCTTCTTGCAATTTCCCCATCAATCGTGTAATTGTTACTCTAGTGGTACAGCAAGCGCTAGCAATATCTTCGTGAGTAAAGCGAACATTTAGGCGAGTTCCCTCTGGTACAGTTTCACCCACTTCTCGTTTCAAAAGTTGTAATAGATGCTGTAAGCGATCTTGTACTCGCCGTCTGCCACAAATTGCTAAAAAAGATTCTGTTTGCTGTAACCGCTGCTTAATTTTTGGTAGAAGTGTATGGCTCAGTGTTGCAGAAGCTGATAGTTCTGTTGCATAAATTGACACTAAGTCAACATCAGCAAGCGCTGTTGCTTGGTAAATGTCTAAAGATGTCAAACTAGAACCAAAAACCATTCCTGGTGTTGCCAATCCGATTAGCACTTCTTCACCCGTTTCACAGTAGGTACTGAGTTTCACCAAACCCTGAGAAACATACCAAATTACTAATGGGTTGAGGGGAATAGTTTCTCCTTTATCATATTCATGTAGGGGGCGATTGTTGAAAATGTCACTCTTGTCTTTAACTCTTGCTGATTCTAATTGCTGACGCTCGGTTATATTACGCACCATCCAGCGCAGAGAAATTGCCTTACCCTGTTGATGGCGGACAACTGTCACTGTCAAAGCCGCATCAAAGAACTCGCCATAACGTTGCTGCAAACGTACCAATAACTCTCTAACTCTGTCTGATTGCGATAGCTGTATCAGTTCGTTGCGAACTTGCTGACGTTCTTCTAGAAGGACAAAGTTAACTATTGGTTTGCCCACTAAAAAATGCTTGGAAACATTTAACAACTTAGCTGCGGTGAGGTTAGCTTCTTGGATGATTCCTTCTGTATTAGTTACTAAATAGCCGTCTGGCGCTAACTCGAATAAATCTTGGTAGTGTTGGCGTTCTGCCTCTAGCCAATTTCGTGTTTTTATTAGTTCCTCATTTTGCTGATCAAGTTCCTCCGCCGCTAGCTGTACTATCTTTGAGGTGTTATAGAGTTCCTTGAAAGCTTGCGGCAGCAAATCCGGGGAAATCCAAGGTAGTACGCTAGCAGTTTCGTATAAATCTGCTAAACGCTTGTGCAATACTTCCGTGCGTTGGATAAATTTTTCTATGTTCACCTTAAATCCCCGCTACTTACTTGCAGAGGTTGAGCAAAAAAATCTACTAGGTAGATCATTATAAAAATTGCAGCATTCTTAATTTTATTGAGTGATAAATTTAACTGGTTGTAAACTGCAACTTTTATGTAATTGAACTTATAAAACTACATTTATTTGACTACATCTATTTGAGGTTTTCGACAAGTTATATTCCACATTCGCTACAGATGGGCTAGTTTTTAAATGACATGTTTAGCATTCAATCTAGATTCTCAAAGTAAATTGAATCTAGCAAATTATAAAGTGTCCATTGATAACTTTTGCCACCCAGATGTTTTTTTACAAGAAATTCTACGCTATTTTGCTAAGTATTACTTCTACCTTTGGTGGGAAAACTTTGTAAACTCAGCTAAATACGAGTGCCAAATCTCCCGTTCTAAGATTATGCTAATTTATTTTTGACTAAACTGATAAGCCAGTCAAAATGATAACTAGCAAAGAAATTAGATAAGATATCACAGTTGGAAAACCCTGCATCTCAACCTTAATTTCTGAATATCATTGTTTAATCCTTTTTGTCATTCCCCCAATGAATGATTTAGTGCTAATGATAATTGTTTCCATTGTTACTAAGAATAACTGATAAGACTTTCCCCAACTTCCATCACAAGAATCAAGCAACTACTACTAAAGACATAGAATATAAGTTAAGTTTATTTGTGATTCTGAATACGTTGTCTATTAATAAAATTCACAACTTCTTACAAAAGTTCGGAATCTGAGCCTTTCGATTTTCAAATTCATTATGGGAGTATCTGGCATAGGCAAGAGTAAAACTACCCAGAACAAGCAATAGTCGAACTACTATATCTAGAATTGCCAAGATAGATATGAATAAGTTAAAAATATTTGTATACAAAAGCACGTATTAACTTAATAATTATCCGCCTCTTTAGTTAGAGGATAAATGAAGTAGTAAGCTGGTGTAATTTAACAATGCGTAACAGCTAATCAACGCGCAAGTTATGAGGAGTGATGGGTGAGGTGTCAATGCTATAAAATCTCATCACTCCTTTTTACTTACATCAGTTTATGAGCTACTAACGAATGCCATCATTATCAATGGCGCTGTAGCTATCGCTGGGGAAAAGCCCCAACCAAGGGTCAGAACTAGGAGTTAAAAATAGTTGTCCGTATACTTGTTCATTGAGCGCTTCCACACTTCTGGTTTGCTTACCCTGCATAAACCATTGATGAATTTGGCTATGCAGCATATATTCATTTCTGACTGTATCTAAAGCCATTGTGGCTTCAAAATTTTTCACTATTATCGGCAAATTATCTTTTGGAGTGTTGGCAGACTGAGACTTTTTAGCTCTAATTAAAGAAATGCTGTTTCCATCTAGCTTGACATCGGCGGCATAGAGTTGAGCGATTTTGTTCCAAACTTTCTCGTCAGTAATTTCAGCTAAGGCGTTTTGATTTCGTTCAGCACCAGACTGGAGAGCAGTTAGCATTGGCGTTTCAACTCTCATTTTAGAAACAGCTAGAGAGCTTGCTATTTCTGCTGTCGGTGGTTGACTGGGATTACTGGGAATTTCTACCAACTTAGGGGGAGACTGGATACCCAGGCGCGATAAATCTGCAACCCATTGGGCTTGGATAGAATTTAAGCGATCGCTATGGTATTTTCTTAAATAAGACTCGCGATCGCTTGGTGTAAGTTTACTGTAATTTTTTACTGCTAATTCAGCCTGCTGTAGCTGTCGCAAAAATGCTTTGGGACTATATAATCCTGGAATAGCATCGATTGGCCGACCTGATGCATCCAATATATAGTGAATGCTATTGCCTGTAATCGTTCGCTCCAATTTGCGTCCATCGCCAAAATCAATAGTTACTTTGGGTACAGGGCGTACTGATTGCCAATGCAAAATAAAGCGGTCTTGAAGCAGCTTAGAAATTTCAACATTCGGATACAGTGCTACCCTGAAGAACCTACTATTAGCACAACTCAAATCTTGATCCAGCCTGCCCAATAACCGCAGAGATAAAATGGGTTTACCACTAGTTCTAGCAGCAACTTTGGCTTGTTCTATATCAGTGTACCAATATAAACGAGAGGCGTAACAGTCCCGTTGTTGACAAAGTTCATCTAAAGCTACCCGAAGTGCAGGGGAAGGTAGAACTGCTCCTGAAGAAGCGGTATTTAACGTATTAGCATGGGATTTAAGAAATACTTCTAACCCTTTTGGGCCCTGTTTCCGAAGTACAGAAACTTCTTGAGATAGCTTGGAGGTTGCAGCTACAGGAGTTTGAGCATCAGCTATCTGCACAAAACCGAAGCTGACTAGGATGAGTGCGAAAGAATATTTGCAGGTTCTAAATTTCATATATTTTCAGATATTTTCAAGAAAAATAGGGGGTGTGAGTGGGGAGCATCCGGTTTTGGCAACAACAGAAAGAATTTGGTTGACACTCTCAAAATTCCACTGTCAGCCAGAAATTTAATCCTAGCTTATCGTCTTTCTCGTGGCTGATATTAAAGTATATTTTTATACTATATTACTAATCCAAAAATATTTACGACAAATCACCCCGTCTAAATTGCACTGTTAGGCGGGGTGGTGGAGAGGCTGTAATTTTCATGGCGACTAGAGACGAAACCCAAGATTGACGTTAGTTTGCTGGGTTGTGCTAAGGAGATATTTTCTAGATAATTAGACCTCTTGCAAAAGTCCCTAACACCCCACCCCCAACCCCTCCCCGCAAGCGGCTACGGTGTACACACATCTTTGTATAAAACCAAAATC
>NZ_CAWUDN010000065.1:0-45386 GCF_963920915.1 Nostoc sp. PCC 9305 | reverse complement strand
TCAGAACTTCGACCTCTGAACTCGGAATTTCGACCTCTGAATTCAGAACTTCGACCTCTGAACTCGGAATTTCGACCTCTGAATTCAGAACTTCGACTTCTGAACTCGGAATTTCGACCTCTGAACTCGGAACTTCGACTTCTGAACTCGGAATTTTCAAAATTTTAAAAGAATAACTGAAGTTTTGCTTGAACGAATATGAAATTAAACCTACATATCAACTTCTCAAGGCTAATCAAATGACCAATGACAAATAACAAATGACTAATGACAAATGACAAATAACAAAATAACTATGAAATCACAATGGGAATGTTTTTTGCAGAATCTCGGTGTTTGGGAAGGTTCATTTACGAATTTTTCTCCCCAAGGAACACTTTTGAATGATACTCCTAGTCGTCTTTCCCTAGAACATTTGAACAATAGCCAGAAAGTGCGCCTAACTCTGAGCCGTTCGGGACAAGATATAATCAGAGAATTTAATTCTGTGGGAGGGGGTCTGCTGTTTTTTGAAAATGGTTCATTTTCTGAAGGTTTAATTCAGCTAGGGCCATTTTCCGAATTTGGTGGAGAACTCGCTTTTGTTCATGAAAATCGTCGCTTGCGTCTGGTGCAACTGTTTGATAATACTGGTCAACTAAAGGAATTAATCTTAATTCGAGAACATCTTGCTGGAACCCCAGCAGATGAACGTCCAACTTTACAGATAAATGATTTGTTGGGAGAATGGCAAGGTCAAGCAGTGACAATATATCCAGATTGGCGATCGCCTGATACTTACTCTACAACTTTCAAATTACAACTTGATGATGCTGGGCGATTAATTCAAAGTACCTCTTTTGGCGATCGCACAATTACCTCAACTGCTACCATCAAAGGCTCCATTGTTCTCTTTGACCAAAACCCAGAAAAGCAGGTGCAAGTATTATTTTTACCAGATGGCGCTTCTGCAACATCACCTGTCAAAGTGCAGTTACGCCAACCATTTTTTATGGAAGCAGGTTGGTTAATCCAGCCAAATCTTCGCCGACGGATGATTCGCAGCTACAACGAAAAAGGCGAATGGGTTAGTTTGACATTAGTTACTGAAGAAAGGAAGCTTTGATATCATGTCCGCTTGATTACTTATCAAATTAACTGTTGCCAAAATGTGGGTAATGACAAAGCTTTATTTATGTATATTCAAATAGCTGTAGTTGCGATCGCAGTCATCTTAATAGCTGGAGAAAATCTAGAGGCCGTTGCAGACTCGCAATCTTCTACTGAAGATGGCACTAGTAATATTGTGGCAACCAAACCAACATTAGAGATAGAAGGAGGGTATGCAAAATATGGTGACTATATCGGATTAACTCCAGTAGATAACCAGTCTGCCGAGTTTTCTCAAAGAATTGTCAAAGACATCCAGATTCGTTTTGTTAATAACAAGGATCGATTGCTCGATGACAAAGGTCAGCCGATTAAAGGACGTACTCAAAAAGAGTTTATCATTGGTCTGCTGAAACTCAAACCTGGTCAAGTATTTCGTGAAGATTTACTAGAAGCAGACTTGCAACGATTGCGGAGATTAGAATCATTTAATGAAGTCAATGTTTATCGACAAGAAGATGCCAACAGCGTTAATCTCATCTATGAAATTAAAGAGCGTAACTTCCCTTCTCTAATCTTAGGAGGCGGTAGTAACGAAGATGTTGGATTATTCGGTCGGGTGGGTTATAAAGATGAAAATATCAGCGGTCTTAACGATAAATTAGATACGACTGTACAAATCAGCGGTAAAGATGTCCAATTTAATGGTCAGTTTACTAGTCGTTACCGTCCTCAAGAACCAAACCGCTTAGGCTACAGCATCAGAGCTTTTCGTAATCGTAATATATCGGGAACCTTCAATGAAGATATCAGATTGTCTAACGGTGACAAAGTACGCGAGGGAAGGTTTGGCGGTTCTGTAGGAGTTTTAAAATCTTTTGATGAGTGGGATGCAGCTATAAGTTTGAACTATACCAGAATTAGCCTACGCGATCGCGACTATAAGGTTGCACAGGTCGATAGTTTAGGGAATCCTTTATCTGTCAGCGGTACTGGTATTGATGACTTATATACAGTATTATTTTCTGTATCCAAAGATCAACGCGATCGCCGAGAAAATCCAACTAAAGGATCGATTCTTACTCTCAGCACAGAACAAGCAATTCCGATTGGATTGGGTAATATTTCTAGCAACCGCCTATTGGGAGATTATATTCAGTATTTACCAGTCAGTTGGATCGGTAATGGTAGACCAACTGACAATCCAGAAATGTTAGCGATTAATTTACAAATTGGTACGACTATTGGAGACTTTCCACCAGCTGATGCTTTTAATATTGGTGGACTAGATTCTGTCAGAGGTTACGGTTATGGAAAAGTCGCCAGTGGTCGGAGTTATGGTTTAGCTTCTGTGGAATATCGTTTCCCAATTTATTACTCAATCGGAGGAGTTCTTTTTACTGACTTCGCCTCAGATTTCGGGTCTAGCGAAACCGTGTTAGGAGAACCAGGAGTGCTACGAGATAAACCCGGAAGTGGCTTTGGTTACGGCTTAGGATTGCGCGTCAAGTCATCCTTTGGGCTGATTCGAGGTGATTTAGGAATTAGCGATCGAGGAGAACTTAGATTTGAAGTGACTACAGGTCAGCGATTTTAAAGGGTCGCACAAAGCCCTAGAATACTATTGAGGATTGCTTGATAACACACTCAGGGCTGCTTGAGTGTGTCTAGTCCAAAAGGACATAATCAAGATATTGGAGATTACTTACACATTTGTAAGGTGCGGCGATCGCTAGCTGCGATCGAATTTAACCGATAAAAGTCTTGCAGAGCCAGGGAGTAAGCATAAGAATTTGACTCATCCTCACCAACCTTGGGCAGTCTATTGCTTGTAGCTACCTGATTCGATTGTTCAGAACTGGCTTCATTTGACGAACTATTAACCGTCATCGCCAACTCTCCTGATGGGTTGATTGTACCCTGAAAACAATTCAACTCTGATTGGGGCATATACAATGCACCCCTTACCTTGTCCTGCTGCTTTTGAAATATGATATAACCTTGACCAAGCTGGTTTGCTTTTGGGGATTGACCATAGAGGTAAATCCCATCTTTTTCAGGAAAACTTGCTTTTGGTAAAACTCTTGCGCTTTTTGTAGTTCCCCCATCGCCTGGAACCAGCGCTGTGATTGTAGGTACTGTTTTTCCGTCTCCAGAAGCCGCATTAAGTTGACTTCTTTGATCTCGAACTTTTCTCAGCTGCGACAAAAGAGAGTTTTCGGAGGTTTTCTGAATCCGAGCTGATGATAATCGAGAATCTGTAAATGATATTACTTGAGTCTGCTTGGCTAAAAAGCCCAAACCGAGAAGTAAGCCTAAGCCCGCGAGGGGAATTCCCCACTTTCGGGGAGATAATAACTGATGAAGGTTGTTAAGCACCCTACTTCTCCTGTTAAAAAACTAACTAAGTTCTCTAGAACTTACTTAAATCATAACCAAGTCTTAATTGTTAAAGACTTTATCCACGACTTATATTACTATTGTCCAAAAAAGAAAACTGTCAAAAACAAAAGTTTTTATTGGATTTCGTTCTACAATCTTAGATTACCATCAGTTAGAGCCTTTATAACACAAGGTAGGAAGCAGGAGGCAGGGGGCAGGAGGCAGAAGGTAAGAGTCAGCCACCTTTAAAAGCATGAGATTAAAGTAAGAAGAATTGTATCTCACTACACTCTACTCAATACAATTCTTCTTTGAAAACTGGATTTTATACCCAGCATTAAAGTTTTCATATCATGTCCGGCTAATATAGCGGTTCTCAGTTGCGTGAAATACAGACCTAACCCCCAGCCCCTTAAGAGCTAGCGTTGGGAAGTAAGCCTCAAAGCCTCTCTCCTTTTAGGCTACGGTGTACACACAAGTCCTAAAAACCTAGCTTGATAAGAGACTTTCCTCGTTTTTCCTCGTTCCCAGTCTCCGACTGGGAATGCATTCATTGAGTCTCTGACTCAATGCCAGACTGGAGGCAGAGCCTCAACGAGGGGCATTCCCATGCAGAGCATGGGAACGAATAGACGAGAGAAAAACCCCTCCCTGGTTGTTGAGCGTAGTCGAAACACTACCCCCTTCAAGAAACTTGTATATCTTGTAGCTTTGCCACCATTTCTGCACGCGCCGAAACCTTCAACTTCCGAAACATCCTTTTTAAAGCTTGTTTGACGGAATTTTGCGTAATCCAAAGTTTTTCTCCAATTTCCGCATTCGTTAACCCCTGCGCCACCAAATCGGCAATTTCTAACTCACGCGCTGTTAAAGGACTAGCTAACAGGGAATTGGATATTTTCGGTTTTGTCCGTAGGGTTGCCATTTTTGATGACAAATGAATACATAAAGCACTCAAGTCAGCTAAATCGTTACCATTAAAGGCAGGATTTCCCTTGTCACGTGCCAAGTTAAGGGTTCCTACCAGACGACCATCGCAAACAATTGGCCCAGTCATCACGTGTTCGTGATCGGAACGCGAACAAAAATGCTTCCAGTCTCCTGGCGATAATAATAACTGTTCGTGGGCAGGAGCATGACGCTCAACCACGTAGCGCCCCACTGGATTGCTCTCTAAGCATACTGCCGGAATGCCTGGAACATTAATCTCAGTGGTTGGCTGCTCATCAAGGAGATAAATACCCCAATTTTGCACGCCAAAATGCTCGCTAATTTTATCCGTGAGAGCGAGTCTTAACTCTTGCTCATTCTGGACATTAGCGATCGCATGAAATACAGCGTGTAGAGAATTAGCCATAAGTGTACCCAGTTGGGGACTATCCAAGCCTCAACAATTACTTCTATGCTAATACCAAGGAAACTAAAACGCTAATTACAGTAGCGACTAGGAGAAGCACATGACAGTTACACAACTCTCTGCTCAGGAACTTTTCCGGGCTGCTTATGAAAACCGCTATACTTGGGACAAGAATTTCCCTGGTTATACTGCAAATATTACCTATAAGCATGATGATAAAGTGTTTACAGGCAAAGTTATCATCACTGGCAATCTCAAAGCCGAAGTTTTGGATGTAGATGATGAGTCAGCCCAGAAAGCTATTCATGGTCAAGCCTGGGAGATAGCAATTCACCGCGTCCGCCGCAGCTTTGAAGACACCCACAGCGCCAATACGTTTAGCTATGGTAAAACTGACGAAACTGGTGCAGTTGAGCTTTTAATGGGTGGTAAGGCTGAGGGTGATAAATATAAAGTCCGCAATAATGAAGTCTGCCATGTTCACCGTTTAATCCACGGTACTTTTGTTACCATAGACACCTTCAGCAGTCACGACACTGGCGAAGGCTACCTGTCTCACCGCTATGACTCTGTGTACCATGACCCCAAAACTGGGGAACAAAAGGGCGGTAGAAGCGAATTTATTGATGAATATGAAAAAGTTGGTGACTATTTCATCCTAAATCGTCGCGAGATTCGCACCGAGACAGCAGGACAATTTTCTACTCAGGAATTTATTTTCTCTGACATTAAATTGTTGGAACCTGTTGCTGCTTAAGCTGTATTCTGAAATCGAAAAATTAGCGATCGCTCTTGAGTTAAAGGGAGCGATCGCTTTTATTTTTTGGGCATTCCATACGTAACTGTAGCTCCTCGTAGACATCGCTCAATCACGTTAAGATACTTAATTAGGTGTTCCTAATAAGCGTGGTAATCTAGTTATGAGTCAACTTGAAAATATTCAAGCTGAGTACGAAAAATTCCCTGAAGCATTTGAGAGTGTAATTATTAGCACTGTGAGCGCGCAGTCAATACCCAATGCTAGTTATGCTCCTTTCGTAATGGATGATTCCAAGAATATCTACATTTACGTCAGTGGTCTTTCGACTCATACCAAAAATCTCTATGCCAATCCTCATGTTAGTATCTTGTTTATCGAGGATGAAGCTAAAAGTAATCTAATTTTTGCCCGTCGTCGTTTGAGTTTTGATTGTACGGCAACTTTGATAGAGCGTGAAACTGAGAAGTGGAATCAAATTGTTGAGCAATTTCAAGGGCGGTTTGGTGAACTTATCGAGGTTTTGCGCGGCTTGTCTGACTTTCGGATTTTCCGGCTAACTCCAAGTGAAGGTCGTTTTGTAGTTGGGTTTGGGGGAGCATATCATATTAGCGGTGATAACCTCCATCAACTTGTTCAAATCACAGGAGATGCTGAGAAAAAGCAAGGGTAAATCATGAATTATGGATTGCAAGAATTCAGTACCCAGGAATCAGAAGTTAGAATTTAGAAAAAATCAAGTGTAATTGATACAGCGAATTTCAAGTTAGTGAGGTACACAAGCTAAGTCTAAAAGCCAAGTATAAAGCCTGTTCTACTTCTGTTAGCGCAGCGGGGCGCAGCCCATTCTGACTACTGAATTCTGAATTCTGCTGTATAACTATTCAGATAAATGTATTTTGAATCCTGAATTAGTTTGACTGTATGTAAATTCAAATAAACTAAACTTTTTAATTTTATGCTTCAGTATCAACCCCCTGGCTTTGGACATAAAGTTATCCATACATCTTTGGGAGCAATGGTTTACTATACCCAAACAAATGCACCTTGGACGATTGCTGACACTGAAGATTTACCCCCACTACTATTTCTCCATAACTTTGGTGGTGGAGCGTCTGCTTATGAATGGTCTAAAGTTTACCCGGCTTTTGCTTCTAACTACCGCATTTTAGCCCCCGATTTAATTGGCTGGGGAGAATCGGCCCATCCAGTGCGGGATTATAAAATTAGGGATTACCTCAGCACGATCGCAGAGTTTATCATCCAAACTTGTCGCCAACCGGTGACAGTGGTAGCCTCGTCTCTTACAGCCGCTTTTGCTATTCGCCTAGCTATTGTTCAACCCAATTTATTCAAAGTACTGTTTTTAGTTTCCCCCTCTGGATTTGATGATTTTGGGCAAGGTGCTGGACGCAGACTTCCGCTTTCGGTAATCAATGCGCCTCTGTTGGACAATTTTATTTATATGCTTGGTGCTGAAAATGAAATTGCAGTCCGAAATTTCTTACAAAGTTTTCTCTTTGCTAAGTCCCAACGAGTATCTCAAGAAATGGTGGAGGCTTATTTAACCTCGGCACAACAACCTAATGCCAAGTTTGCTGCTTTGGCATTTTTGCGGGGCGATCTTTACTTTGACTTGAGTTTATATATTCAACAACTAACAGTTCCCACCGTCATTTTTTGGGGAGAAAAAGCACAATTTACCAACATTAAATTAGGGCAACGCTTGGCAAATCTAAATCCAAGAGCAATTCAAGATTTTTATGCGATCGCAGATGCCGGAATATTACCTCATTTGGAAATACCAGAAGTTTTCATTGGTCTATTGCAGCGGTATCTTGGGGAAGTGGGGAGTGGGGGAGCAGAGGGGCAAGGGAGCAGGGGAGCAGGGGAGAATGACAAATGACAAATGACTATTTAGAAAGTAACTGTGCATTTAATGCTTTAGTGATGCGATCGCCAGAAGCTTCTAAGTGAGCTAAGGTGTAAACATCAAGGCTTTCGCCAAGTTGTTTAAGTCTGGCATCAATGGCTTTTTGCAGTTGGCGCAATTTATACCAAGCCAATGTCCGACCATCTTCAGGTGTATTAGTAGTACCCAACATCATCTGTAACAAAATATTCAGATGCTCCCGTTGCAATGAACGGCGGATGCTCGAAATTGGCTTTGGTTCTCCTGGGGCGAAAACTTCTGTCCAGATGCCTGTTTGCAGGGTGTCGAACAGTTCTGGTATGGAAAGCGCTTCTCCAGGCAGAGTTTTTAATTCTATATCTTGTAACCGATTCAGGCGATCGCTGTCTAATAGCGATCGCAATATCGTACTTTGAAAACCCAAAATGCGATCGTGAATTGGATAATCAAGGCGGTTATTAGGTGCAGAATTGCCCCAGTGTTCCCAACGCGATGGTGCTAGTTGATTCAGCAATTGTGGTGAAAAGCTGAAAGCATTATCTGCAAATACATATTCTTGCAACTTTGTCAATGCTTGACGTTGTTTTAAAAGTGAAACTGGTACAAATGTCCAAGCAGCATCATTACTGGTATGGAGACGACGAAACGATTGTCCACCAATGTATTTAGCAAGCAAAGTGGCGTTCCGAAAATAATATTTAAGTACTTTATTAAACTTAAGGCGCAGGTTAGTATAACTTTCTCCTTTCGATACATAACCCTTATCAAGATGTTGCCACATAAAACGAGCATTATCCATTTGCCACTGCGAATAAAGTAGCACATCACTACTCATATCCCAGACATTTGCCAAAGGATTGATGTCCCAGATATCTTCATCGCTTGCGTAAGATAATTCTGGTTGAGGCGATGCTAATGCAATCTGGTCTAAAAAACTTTTTTCTGATTCTGGAATAGTTACCTCAAGCGCTGTTGATGGACATTTTTTATAACCATACTCAATTGCCCATTTGTCATAAGGCCCAATAACTCCTGGGAAATAGTCACCTTGCTGTACTCCCTGTGGTGCTATGTTCACAGGTACATAGTCCATCACCGAACCTACTAAACCTTTGGTGTGAGTGATTTCAGTATTATTTAATTCTTCTGGTGCTAACATGGTGCTGCCATGAAAATTGTGGCGCAAACCCAGAGTGTGCCCGACTTCGTGAGCGATGAGAGAACGCAAATATTGATGCACATACTCCTTAATCGTTTCACTACTAGGTGTAGTGTCTGGCAACATTGACAACGCCAGCGCCCCCATAGCTGCTTGATTTGAAGATTCCACACCATAGCAGGACTCAGAGGAGAAAAAGTGAGCAGAGGAAGAGGAGGCAAATTTATCCAGGAATTTCCCCGCGTCTTCACGTCCTTTCGTATTTTCTTGACATGAATTTGCCTCCATCAGTGCGTGATATTCTTGCTGAACTAAGCGCACCATATTGGCATCTACAATGATATCTGCATCCAATATTTCCCCGGTAAATGGGTTAACGCGCATCGGCCCTTTGGCAAAACCTGCATCTAAAGAATTGAACCAGCGAATAGTGTTGTAATGTACATCTGCTGGTTTCCAATTAGCATCATCTGGCATTTGCTGCACTTCAATGGCATTTTGAAATCCGGCTTTTTCAAATGCTTTGTTCCACATCAAAACGCCTTCACGAATCGCATCGCGGTATTCTAGTGGTACAGCATTTTCAATCCAATACACAATTGGTTTTTTGGGTGGAGATAAAGGGGCGTCAGGATTGGATGGTTCTAGATGCCAGCGATTAATGTAACGTACAAATGATTCGCGAGCATTATTGTTAGATAAATCTTGGAAAGTAGTAGTAAAATATCCAACTCTGTCATCGGCAAGTCTGGGAATATAACCATTGTTTTCTCTCAACTGAGAAAAACTGTAGTGTACCTTCAGAGTGAGTGCCCTACTATCGGGTACAGCGATTAAATTTGAGCCTTCTATTGATGAAAAGCCGTAAATTGAATCAATCTCTACATTGTCTGGGAAGCTGTTAACATCACCAAAATATGACTTGCGTGCATCTAAGCGGTAATCAGCCTGTAAAGAGTATTTTAATAGAGGAGTTAATCCAGGAAAATCCTGCATTAGCAGTCCATTCAGGTCGATTAGAATATTTTTATTCTTTGGCTCGATAGTGGCTATTTCGAGTGAATAAAGAACTGAATCGCTAAATGAGCGAGCAAGCGATCGCTGTTCTGGTATACTATCTGTACGGAATTTTACATTCCGCACAACAAAATGCAATCTATTATTTACTCGTCGGAAATAAAAGATAAAATCAGAAAGAGGTAATCCACTATAAATCCCACTTTCCCCAACGCCTGATTCCAATGTCACTATAGCTAGGTAGTCTTTATTTAGCTGCTCTGGCTTAAGTTCTAAGAAAACTTTTCCCGAATCCTCGCTGCAATAAAGTGTGAAGAGTCCCTCTAGTTTATCTACCCGATTAACAATCCCATTAAATCGGCAAAAATCTTCCTTTTTAATTTCAGCAAGATTTTTGTCAGCACTTGCTACGTTTTCAACTACTGGCAGTGTATTTAATTGCTGCACATCAATATTAGAAGTATTTGAAAGTTGGTTTGCTGCTGCATAATCATTTGATAGCAACAAGCTATAAAGTAATACTATACAGACTGCTAATTTCGTTATCCAGTATTTCATCCTTTGGCTTTCCACCTGAAGCAGTTCTCGTGTTGAGGAAAAATGTCGAGTAGTTTTTCGTCTGTAAACCCTTCAAATATCTAGGCATTACGACATAAATGTACTCAGTCAGATAAACAATGCCTCTAGTACGGCACAGCATAAATTCAGCTACCATCTCAATTAACTAGACAAATTGTTCAAGCAACTTATTAAAGGTAGGCAAACTTCCACCACAGTGTACTAGCCTAAAAGTCGTGTGACTGTTGATTGTTATTAGTAACTATTTAGGAATTATCCATTAAGCATCTATCTTTTCAGGTTGATAATTTATATAACCAAAGATACATGTTTTTTTTACTTCTATCTGTATTAAAAACCAAATGTAGCATTAAAAATGTATTTAGTGCTACATTTGGCAGCCGAAGGAATCTCAAGCATGATTTATAAATAAAGAGTAAGACTTATAAAAAAGCTGTTATTGAGCATTTAAATGCTTTTTTAGGATGAATTTTGGAAATTTATGCTAATCTCGACCGTTTTATCACATCTTTCATTGTTTTCAATCGTCTTAAAAGCGTTATTCCCACACAAAAGCAGCTTTTTTGCCTAATTATCTACCTTTTGCTCTAGCCAGCCACAAACCAATTTTGAGTGCTTTGCTCTTATTTTATGTAGAAGCAAAAGCGAGTACACCAATTTCTACCGCTTAGGTGATGTCAAAATCAAGCAATATATGAAAAAAATTGTAGTTTACTAAATATTGCAGTTAATACATACCTGGTGAAATTAAATATACGTTATCCAGAACCCTTGTAGAGACCTAGCATTGTTACATTATTTTTCACTTCTATAAATGGTTTGATTTAATTGATTTGCTTGCGGATGATTGGTATAGTCTCATCCCAGATTTTTCATAACTGAGATATGCCTTTTGTTAGAAGGATAATCATTTTTTTATAGTTAGTCTTTATTTGTACTCCAAAAAACAAGCTAATTGGCATGATAAATTTGCTTTCTAGGACTATTAGTCACATCAGTTCCCTGCTTAAAGGACTTCAAATAAAAAGTTTTTTGGCTGTTGTCATAGTTGGTTTTTTAGTGCTGACGACGAATTTTGCTCCTGGGCAAAATAACACAGGCTTAAAGGAAAGAGTTCGCGAACAGATACAGCAAGATGATTCTCAAAGACCGAGAACAATCGGGGAATGGAATAAAGAAGCTCGTGAAACTGAAGGTTCTCCCGGTAAACGACTTCAAAAGATTGGAGAAGAGTCAGCAGAAGCCTTTAAACAATTCGGATCTGGATACGTAGAAGGTGCTCAGAAAACTGCTAGTGATGTAGGGGACAGTGCAGCACGTACTGGCGAAAAGATCCTTAACTAGTTCGATGCTAAATGCGTTACAATCTTTACCTGGCAATAAGTACTAATAACTTTTCGCCAATAAATGAGTAATATTAGGAAGGCTGGTGTCTAACCAACGAACTCTTCTAATATTTGGGTAACGCCCTCACCCTGCTGATAATAGATTGTAGCATTTCGTCAATCGCATTAAATATAGGTTTTGAGTAGGGGCGTACAGCTAACTGTACGCCCCTTACTGTGTGCTATAATTTTTTGTCCGTTCGATCGCTATTAAACTCGAAGAAGCCCAAAGACCCAGCTTTGGGAAGAAATTAAGTGAAGCCAGTGCGGTATTTTCCCTACAGCCCTACGGGCATCCTACGACAGACTCCAGCATACAGCCCTTCCTATACATTTCCTACTCCTTGTTGGATGAGTCTGCACTGCAAAATTCATATTAATACTAGATAAAAAAGATTTTTCAGTAATACTGAGTAAATTGGTAGAAATAAAGTCAACTATTAAGGCTTGTCATTTGTTATTTACAAGTAGTCAAAGATACTTGATATAAAAGCATCAGCATCTTTCTGGAGGGGAGAAAAAATGACAATCAATATAGTTATGTTTGTTTATACCCATTTATCTAACTATCCTAAATAGGATATGTATATTTTTTTACAATTTTTAGAGTATTTTAAGAATGGGTAAGTAACTGTTGAATAACTGTTTTAAAACGTGAAACAATGAGGAAATAGCTAAGACAGTAAATAAAGAAAGTAGATTAATAATTAGTGATATGAAGCAATCTAAGAGCACGCGAAGGCGGGGACTTGTTCTAACGATCGCTGGGCTGAAGCGTTTACAAGGGGCGATTCTGGCTATAGAAAAGGTAGAAAACAACGGACATCGCTTCACTCTAGAAGATTTAGGCGATCGCATGAAGGTATCTACCAAAACTCTGAACCGATTATGGTCGTTGAATACAGGCGTGGATCAAAAAACCTTGAAATTGTGCTTTAGCGCCTTTAACCTAGAATTATGCAGGGAAGACTATGGAATTCTGAGTGAGCCTAATTATACTGAAGGCTATCAAACTACCTCAGTAAGTTTAGACACAGGAGAAAGAAAATTATTTCCGTCTTTATCCTTAGATTATCTGGCGACTCAACACCATAACCAACTCGAAAATCTTTGGTCATACCCAGATGGCCCCGTACCTGTAGATTCCCCCTTCTATGTCGATCGTCCCCCAATCGAGGAACTTGTTTATCGAGAAGTAATTCAACCAGGCTGTGTGATTCGGATTCGAGCACCAAGAGAAATGGGAAAAAGTTCTCTTGTGCTGCGGCTGTTAGCCTTTGCGAAGATGCAAAGTTATCGCTCGGTGAACGTGAATTGCAACCAAATCGATTCAAGCTGTCTGACAGACTTAAATAAACTTTTGCGTTCTCTTTGCTGGCAAATTGCAATAGAATTAGGCATTGACCCCAAGCTAGATGAAAACTGGGATGAGGAAATAGGTTGTAAGTTGAGTTGCAGTTTATATTTGCAATCTTATTTGCTCAAGCAATGCAAAAGTCCAGTAGTTTTAGTGTTAAATGAGGTTGACCGCTTTTTTGAATATCCAGAAATTGCTCCGGAGTTCTTTGGTTTGTTGCGCTCTTGGTATGAAGAAGCACGACAAGATACCAACTTGCAGAAACTCAGGTTAGTGGTAGTTTACTCTACAGAAGTATATGTTTCTTTGGATATCAACCGTTCTCCATTTAATATTGGACTACCGATCCGTCTGCCAGAATTTACTGCCCACCAAGTAAAATACTTAGCCCAACGACATGGTTTAGATTGGACTTCTAATAACGAAGTTAACCAACTGATGTCTCTCGTGGGAGGACATCCAGCACTGATTCGGATTGCTCTGTATTATCTATGCTGTCAAGGAATGACCTTAGAAGAACTGATAGAAGATGCGATCGCTAACGGCGGTATCTATCGTTATCATCTATGGCGACACTGGGCAATCTTACAAGAAAATCCTAGTTTAGTAAAGGCGTATGTTGACGTTGTAGCGGCAAAGCAAAGTATTTCTCTCAATCCCATTGACGCTCATAAGCTTGAAAGCTTGGGTTTGATCGCTTATGAAAGCGATCGCATCCTACCGCGTTGTGAACTCTACCGCGCTTACTTTAAAAAACAACTAGGTGTTGCTGAATTTGAATATAAATCATTGCAAAAACGTGCTTGAGAAAAAACTATCACAGACTCTTTTTATGACGTTCACCGTAACGATCCTCTAGGATTGGAAACCTTGTTTCCAACGAAAAATAATTAATTGTTTGACCAATAAAGCTGATAATCCTCGATATAAAATTTTCCATTATTGGAAGACATTTTGAAAAAGAAGTAATAATCTTCTGGCTCCCAAATACCAAATTCTTGCTCTTGTTCTTGAAAACTAGCTGTCGAACCACTATTAGGGATAGTCATGCCAGCAGTTAGTGTTCCATTTTGTGTTCTCATTAGAAAAATTTCTAGCAGACAGAAACCCTGTAGTTCAGCAGAATAACGAATTTTGAAACGGATTCTTCCACCATTACGTAAGGTCTTTTTAATATAAAAATTTTCGGTTTTAATGGGATTACCAGACAGATAAATATCTTGACCTTGTGTTAATATATCAATTTGCCTGTGGTTAAATGAATTCATGATTTTTTCTTCTCCAAAAGAATAGAATTGATTGATATAATTGCATGATTGGCAAATGTTTTTAAAGCTGGGTTCTTTCTGTGCTTCTGAATGTCACGTTTGTATTTTCTCGCTATCTTCAAAAAAATGCAATGACAGTTAAGACAGTTAAGAAGACAGTTAAGAAGATAATGAAAAACTGAATTCTGAAGAGCGATCGCAACCTGCAAAAATAGAGATTAACGATTCGTCATTTGTAATTACTAATAATGTTCGCAAACTCGCTATCACTGCGTTCGCGCAACGTCGTGTAGAGAAGACAGTAAACCTCTTGCATAAATCACAAAAAAGAACCTCAAAGAGCCAAAGCTACGCTTTGTCTCGCCTCCCTTAACAAGCTACAGTGTATATACAAGTCGAAAAAAGATCGATTTTCCATTGTTCTCTTGTCCATACAGAACACGGAAATGGCTTATTAGAGGCAGCTACCTCGTGGTTTGACTGGAGACAGTAGCCCACCCACAAAAGCATTAACATGCAAAGCCTTGTAACGAGATTTAATTCACAGTTGGTTGCTTCTGTCAATGCGTAAGTTCTACATTTAGACCTTTCAAAGATTAACAACTAGTGCTTTTTTACCTACTATTACAATCAAGCTAACATCTATCCAGGGAAATACATTATAACAATCTTTCAATTTGGTAACAGATTTCTAATTGCTAACTCTTTCATTTGGCACTTGTCAGGGATTATTTTGGCTTTAAACGATCTTCTTTATGATTTTCAGACATCTGTCTTCAGTAGGGTAAAACTCCAAATGTACATTTGGTAACATTACTTAAGAATAAATAAGTAATTGCAATTGAAGTTAATCATGACATACACACAAACCAACGATCCAACTATTCGCGAACACGTTCAAGCTTGGCAACAGTTAAATGTAGATCAACAACTTGCTTTGTTTTGGTTTATCTATAAAGAAATGGGGGGTTCAATTACTCCAGCCGCTCCTGGAGCCAGTACTGTTTCTCCAGAAATAGCTGAAGGTTTATTTAATCAAGTTAAGGAATTATCTCACGAACAACAATTACAAGTTCAGCGTGATTTGATTAATAAAGTGGATACCCAAATTTCTCGTGAGTATGGCTCTTTGGGTGATACGACAAAACTCCTATTTTGGTATCGATTATCTCAAGGAATGGAAAATGGCACTATCATTCCTGTACCTGGTGATTATCAACTTCCTTCCGAAGCTAAAGCTTTGTTTGGCAAAATTCAAGGATTAGACTTTGAACAGCAGATTACTCTTTTCCGTGATTATGTTTCGCCAATGGGTGCTGAAGCAAAATCAGGTGCTGGAATTTAGTAATTTTGAAGTTTTGAGGATGGTTAAGGGGGGAGCATCCACTTTTGGCGGATCGCCCTCAGACTAGAAGTCTGGGGCTATAGAAACTAAACCCGCCTGCGCGGGTTTCAGAGAGTCCGCGTAGGCGGACGAGAGTTTGTGTAGCCGCGATTTCCAATCGCCCGGTGTTTCTTCCAAAAGTGGATACTCCCGTTAAGGGTATCTATTAAGTTATTTATACCCTTCTTTCAAAGCTTGCTAGATTCGCCAGTCCCTTAATATAAAACTAAATTTTGATGACTGGCGTATTTAGAAACTTTTATTTCATTAATTTGAGATGTTTATGACTTCTATAAACATCATTTTTTTAGAACACAGTCTATGAGTATTTGTGAATTTGGATATAAAATCTCGCTTGATAGTTATAACGTTACTGTATACTGAAACTACCTCATGCAATTCCAGCGATCGCTATAATAATTAGCTTGGAAGATTGAGGTGTTAATAAGTTTAAGTTTATTCTAGTCTACTAGCAGAATTAACATCTAAAAACAACGTCGCTTGTGGTTCTTGACGAAGAATAGAAGCTGGACAGTCTGTACCGATATAGCTTTGCAGCATATCTTTTACCACATTCGCTTTACGTTTTTCTGGAGCAAGACAGATAATTTTTTTAGCCGAACAAATTGTTGGGATGGTGACAGTAAAAGCATACTGTGGCACAGTTTCTAAATTCGGAAAGTGACCTGTATTTACTTGTTGCTGACGGTTCACAGTATCTAGTTTTACCAGTTTCACACTGTAAGGATCTTGAAAATTTGCTACAGCGGGATCGTTAAAAGCTAAATGTCCATTTTCGCCAACACCTAGACAGCATAAGTCAATCGGTTGTGCTTGCAATAATTTGGTGTAGCGATCGCACTCTGCTACTGGTTGTAATGTATCACCTTCTATATAGTGAAATTTCTTAGGATTAACCTTTTTCTCTACACGTTCTCGCATATAACGCCGAAAACTAGCAGAATGATCCGCAGTAATTCCCAAATATTCATCTAGATGGAACAGAATAATCCTTGACCAATCTACACCACCTAATGCAATCAAAGCATCAAGAAATTTGAGTTGGGAGTTACCTGTAGCTAACAATACAGCAGCTGTCTCTTGAAGATTAAGAACTTGCTGTAAATATTTTTGCACGATTTCGGCAACATCTTCAGCCATTTCGACTTCAGAGTTGTAAATCTGCACTAGTAAATCGTCAACGCGAAAAAAGTTTGTGGCGGCTACCATTTGCTTACGAAGAAGGTTATCAATTATACGGCAGTTTGTCCAGAGGTTTTACCTGTCTGCCCTTATATGCCCTATCCAGTATAGATTCTAGGATTTAGCAGATTAATTTCTGACTCTTGAAATTTTTTTCTCTAGTCCCCAATCCCCGTATTAACGCAGGAACAATCACTAAAGACAAAAAACAATGTAAACTATTTAAATTAAGTTAACAATTATTTACATTCTACCCAAAAATCATGCTGGCTGCAATTCTCTTTGACCTAGACGGCACTATTGTCAACACTGACCCCATACACTACCGAGCTTGGCGGGAAATGCTGTTAAATTACAGCATAGAAATAGATGAAACATTTTATAAATCCCGAATTAGTGGAAGGCTAAATCCAGAAATTGTTAAAGACATTCTGCCACAATTATCAGCAGCAGAAGGGCAACAATTTGCAGACGAAAAAGAGGCGTTGTTCCGCAAACTCGCCCCACATCTCAAACCGCTAAGTGGATTTTCTGAGCTACTAGCATGGACAGAAACACATCAATTAAAACGTGCATTAGTAACTAATGCGCCTAGATTAAATGCAGAATTTATGCTAGAGGTTTTGGGGATAAAAGAAGCTTTCCATACAGTTGTTTTAGCGGATGATTGTATTGCAGGTAAACCCGATCCTGTGCCCTACCAAGTTGCCCTGAATAAATTGGGGATTACAGCAGAAGAAGCGATCGCTTTAGAAGACTCTCCCTCTGGTATTCGTTCAGCAGTGGGCGCAGATATTCGCACCATTGGCATCGCCTCCACCCACGATCCGCAAATTTTGCAGTCAGTCGGTGCATTTATGGCAATTCCAGACTTTACTGATTTGCAGTTGTGGACATTGCTAAACTCACTCATCGAGCCAGATTTAAGTGCGATCGCTTCTAATTTTTGAGGACATTGGGGAAGAGGCGGAGGGGCAGAGGGGCAGAGGGGAAAAACTTACTATTACTTCTCTCTGCTCCCCTGCTCCCCTGCTCCCCTGCTCCCCTGCTCCCCTGCCCCTCTGCTCCCCTGCCCCTCTGCTCCCCTGCCCCTCCGCTCCCCTGCCCCTCCGCTCCCCTGCCCCCCTGCCCCCCTACTCCTCATCCCCCATCCCCAAAAACTCCACTTTTTAACCGAGCCATATCACGCAACGGTGGTGCGCCGAACAAGCGACTGTATTCACGGCTGAACTGTGAAGGGCTTTCATAACCCACATAATGACTAGCTGTCGCCGCATCCATACCCTGTCCCAGCATCAGACGACGGGCTTGTTGAAGCCTAAGTTGTTTTTGATATTGCAAAGGACTCATGGTGGTGACTGACTTGAAGTGATGATGAAGAGACGAGGGACTCATGCGCGCTTCACGAGCGATCGTATCGATCCGAAATGGTTTTTCGTAGTTCCATTTCAGCCAGTTGATCGCTCTGCTAATTGCTTGGAGTTGTTTATCGACTAAAGCAATCTGTCGCAATCTAGCACTGTGTTCGCCAGATAACAAACGGTAGAGAATTTCTCGAACAATCAAAGGTGCGAGGATGGCAATATCTTGAGGCGTTTCCAACAATCGTACAAGTCGTATTGCGGCATCAAGCAGTTGCGGGCTAACAGGATTAATAGACAACCCTGGTTCCGGTGGTTCGTTCGCTGGAGCCTCTAGTTTTGCCTCCATCATCAGTGTGCTGAGTTCTCCCATATCTAAATCGAGCCGAAGACACAGATACGGAAAGCTTGGCGTTGCTTCAATCACTTGACCGACAACAGGCAGATCGATAGATACAACCAAATATTGGTCTTGACCATAAACATACAGATTGTCTGCCAACATTACCTGTTTCTTGCCCTGAGCGACGATACACAGGGCAGGCTCATGCAGGGCATGGAGAGGCGCAGTAGGTTGTAAGGAACGGATCAGGAATAACCGCTCGATCGCTGTGGGATGGACACCATCTCCATTACTGTTCTGTGCAATCAGAGCGGCTAGCTCGGACTGCTGTTTTCTAACAGTCTGTTCCATAATGTCGTTTGAAATCCTTTATGAAACTAACATTCAGGGCAGCCACAATCTATTTAGCCGCTGAGATCAGCTTATCTTTTTACGATCGACAATGAAGAAAAATGCAGGATTAGGCAAGAATTTCGCAGGTTCAGATTACCGCATCAAGCTTTGACACTCTTAATCTAAGAGTGTGCTAGAGAATACAACAACTTGGAGATCCGGTTTTATGACTACCAATCAACAGAAAGTCGTACTAATTACAGGTGCAAGCAGCGGTATCGGTGAGGCAACAGCACGTCTACTCGCTCGTAAGGGCATCCACGTCATCCTGGGCGCACGACGCACGGAGCGGCTAGAAACCCTCGTGGCTACAATCCGCGCTGAGGGAGGCTCGGCGGAGTATCAGACTCTTGATGTTACCGATCGCGCCGACTTCCAAGCCTTTGTAGAATTTGCTCAGACCAAATTTGGCCGCATTGATGTCATCGTTAACAATGCAGGCGTTATGCCGCTCTCGAAGCTAGAAGCGCTGAAGGTTGATGAATGGGACAGGATGATTGACGTGAACATCCGTGGCGTACTCAATGGCATCGCCGCTGGGCTACCGCTGATGAAACGCCAAGGATTTGGCCAGTTCGTCAACCTATCCTCCATCGGCGGACATGCGGTCTGGCCAACCTGCGCCGTTTACTCAGCCACTAAGTTCGCGGTGTTGGCAATTTCGGAGGGGCTGCGTCAGGAAAATACTGACATTCGCGTTACTGTTATTTCGCCGGGCGTAACGGAGTCGGAACTGGCCGATAGCATTACTGACCCCGAAGCTGGCAAAGGTATGCAGGAATTCCGCAAGATTGCGCTTCCGGCTGAAGCGATCGCCAGAGCGATCGCCTTTGCAATCGAGCAACCGGATGACGTTGATGTGAATGAGATGATCGTGCGCCCCACAGCCAGCGTATAGTTACGCAAAGATGCAAAGAATTTTCAACCTAAGCTAGCAGTAAAACAACTGAGAAGCCCTATATGACTACCCAAAATAAAATTCAACCTCGCCAACTTGGTTCTAAAGGTCTAACTGTTTTCCCCCTAGCTCTCGGATGTATGGGTATGTCCGGTATGTACGGCGCAGCAGATGAAAACGAAAGCATTGCAACTATCCAAGCAGCTCTCGATCGCGGGATGACATTACTGGATACTGGCGATTTCTATGGCAGCGGACACAATGAGATGCTAATTGGTCGGGCAATCAAGGATCGTCGAGACAAAGCACTGATTTCGGTGAAATTCGGCGCTTTACGTACTCCAGATGGTGGATGGATTGGTATAGATGCCCGCCCTGCTTCAGTGAAAAACTTTGTCGCTTATAGTCTTACCCGATTGGGAGTAGACCACATTGATATTTACCGTCCGGCTCGATTAGACCCGCAAGTTCCCATTGAAGACACCATCGGCGCGATCGCCGAGTTAGTCACGGCTGCTACGTCCGACATATTGGGCTATCGGAAGTGGGAGCGGACACTATTCGCCGCGCCCATGCCATTCACCCCATCAGTGACCTATAAATCGAGTATTCCCTGATTAGCCGTAGTCCTGAGAGCGAGATTTTTCCTGTACTGGAAGAACTTGGTATTGGCGTAACTGCCTATGGCGTGCTTTCACGAGGACTCTTAAGTGGCTCCATTCCAGCTACACAGGGCGATTTTCGTGCCTACTTACCACGCTTCAGTAAAGAAAACCTTGCTCAGAATCAGCGCTCGATCGAAGAACTAAAGCAAATTGCTGCCGAGAAAGGAGTTCTTTCTTCACAGTTGGCTATTGCTTGGGTACTTGCAAAAGGCAGAAATATTGTGCCGGTCATCGGCGCACGCAAGCGCACCCAACTTTCCGAATCATTGGCGGCTCTGGATGTGAACTTATCGCCAGAAGACTTAACCCGCATTGAAGCAGCAATTCCCGCATCTGCGATCGCAGGCACTCGTTATGATGAACATCAAATGCAAATGTTGGACAGCGAACGCTAATGCGATCGACAGTGTAAGCAAAGTACGAGAGGGTTTGTAGTAAGCAATTTGCTGCTTAGAAAATAAGGACTAAAGTCCTTACTACGAGCCTATACTTATTTTTCAGCCAGAATCGCATAAATTTCCCGTTTAACTTGCTCTAAAAGCTCGCGCACCCGATTTATCCGCTCCATATTGCCACTACGAGCAACCTGCACCACCGCAGCAGCTAACTCTGTGGCGGCATTCCGCAACTCAATAAACTCTTGGGGCTTACCTGTAACAAAACTTTTGAAGGTATCCCAAGGAGTATCTGAAGGTTCTTGTTGGGCACGTTCTGCCAATAATTGTTTCCCCTCATCCGTAATCGTATAAATCCGCTTGCCTCCTTCCTGTGCGCTCTTGAGATAACCACCTTCTTCCAGCAATTGGAGTGTTGGGTACACTGAGCCAGGACTGAGGCGACGGAAACCACCGTAGCGAGTTTCCATCTCTTTAATCAGGTCGTAACCATGACTAGGATGCTCGGATAACAATTCCAGCAAAATGAACTTGATGTCACCCCGACGAGTCCGGTGCTCGTCTCCCCAACCACGACCAAACATTTCATTATCAAAGCGTTTGTCATGATGTCTACCATGATGGTTGCCATGTCCAAACCAAGACCTGACAAGCAATGAATCCTCTTCGCTAACTCCTGCCCATGCAGGTGCGCCAAAACGTGACCGAAAATGTCTAAACATAAGTAAATCTCAAATCAACTTTCTCTAATATACGATATATCGCGATATATCGGAATATATCGGAATAGAATTTTGATGAAGATTTGTAACGAAAGGAACTTCGACTAGCTAAGAGTCTGGGCTTGTTAGACAAAAGACTCTACTCGAATGGCACAAAGAAAAGATACAGCCCTTGCTCTGACTGGTTCCCAGCCTGAAGGCTGGGAACCCATTCTAGGAGGCTCCGCCTCCAGTAGCTTGACAAGAGGCTTAAATATATTCCCAGCCTGAAAACTAGACGACACAAGCCTTTGGGCTTTTCTTAGTTGTCATTCGACTCTACCCATTGCAAAAATGCTTAACCTACAGCGTTTAGTCGTAGGTTAAGCATTTTTACTTGACTATGAAGTGATAGGTGTAACAAATAGTTCAGTCCACAGATAAAACCCTGTATCTTTAGATGGTTTGTTTTTTTCGTGTCTTGTCTTTCTAGATAAAATATGTATAAATACGAGATATTTTAGTTAAATAATTTATTGATATCGGTGCTAATTACAGATGTGAATATAAGAATTTATTGCTAGTTAAAATTATTAAGAACTAATTTTGTAAATTTATAAAATAGTTTATTTTTTTGTATAGATTGTGAACTGAACTTGGGAATACTAAGTGTAAGAAAAGTTAAAATTATACATAAACTGATGATTGCTTAACTTTTTTTACTAGCATTCGCTGCTAAATAATCTAGATTCCATCTTTGAACCACAGTAGGGAACTAATCGGGTTCAATCGAAGCTGACTAGTTCTCTCAAAACTCTTATTGACCCCAACAACAGTTTATTTACACTTGCTTGATTCATATATCCCGTTTAGTTAAGAATCACTTTAGGTTCAATACTATTCGGATAAGATAACCCCGCCTAGATTTAAGGAAGTGAAGGAAAATAGTCTCCCTTTTAAAGAAAGCCAGTGTGTTGCGAACTTTCCTAAATTTATAGGAGCAGGTGTCAGCAAAGCTGACTACCAGTTTTCTATTGAAGAAAAGCTAATTAAATATTTTTGTTTTGGTTGAGATAACAATGTTAGGAACTGACGGTGGCGAACGTGGTAGTGGCAGATAGGACTAGTGTAAAGTTCTCTCTCGATTATTTGCAGGAATTTTTGAGTGTTGCGGTCAAAAAACCGAAATTCCTCGTACTTTAGGCGGAAGATGAGCTTAAATTGCGGCAATGACTTTGCTAATAGCACAATTGAATGATGTGAGTTCAACTTGACGAGTGCCTTCATGTCCATAAGTCAAACTCACGCTCAGATAACTATCTGGTTTGTAGGGCAATCGTTCCGCCCATTCAACTGCCACAATTCCTGGTATCACTTCAACACCTTCCCAGTAACTTTCTAAATTTAAGGTTGTGACTTCTTGCGGTTCCAAGCGATATAAATCCAGATGGTAAAGAGGAAAGCGCCCTTCGGTGTACTCATTAATCAGCGTGAAAGTTGGACTGACAATGGGTTCAGCAATTCCTAAACCTTTACCAATGCCTTGAACTAAAGTAGTTTTACCAGCGCCTAAATCACCTTCTAGTAAAATTACACTCCCCGGTGTCAGGGATTCGCCAAGAGTAATACCTAAGCGCAGCGTTGCTTCTGTATCTGCAAGAAAAATTTTCATGATTGAGGTATTGGGCATTACTGATTAGTCTAAACAAATGACAAATAACAAATTTTCATCTTCCTTAATTTTGAATTTTGAATTTTGAATTTTGAATTCCCCGACGGGACTGACTTCTACCGTACCACCGCAATAACACTTGTGCTAGTTTCTGCGGATTGTGACGTACAAAACCTATTTCATCTTCATACAAAACATTAGCTGGAACAATCCGTCGCCCTAGTTGAGTTACGGCTTCTCTATCGAGGAAAACAGGATGGGAGTTTTGTTGGGCGTAGCGGATAAGTGATTGCTCCGAAGGAGATTTTTTGTGTATTAATACAGCATCGAATAGTCTTCTTTCTCCACAAGCAGCATCAATTGCTCTGATGTGGTCGGCAACAGTGTAGCCTTCAGTTTCTCCTGGTTGAGTCATGATATTGCAGATATAAATACGGGGGGCATCTGATTGAGCGATCGCATCGGCAATTTCTGGTACTAATAAATTAGGAATTAGGCTTGTATAAAGGCTACCTGGGCCAATAATAATGTAATCAGCTTCTTTAATTGCCTTAATAGCTGCTGGCACTGCCGGGGGATTAGCTGGAATGCAGCCAATTTTGACAATTTTACCGCCAGCTTTAGGAATACTAGACTCCCCGTCAATACGACGACCATCGGTTAATTCTGCCCAGAGGCGAACATCACTAAGAGTTGCTGGTAGTACTTGTCCCCGCACCGCTAGCACTTTGGAACTGGCTGCAACTGCTTGTTCTAAATCTCCAGTAATATCACTCATTGCCGTTAAAAACAAATTGCCAAAACTGTGGCCAGTTAAGCCATCTCCAGCCCGAAAACGGTATTGAAACAATTCTGTTAATAACTTTTCTTCATCTGCTAGTGCAGCCAAACAATTGCGAATATCTCCTGGTGGCAGCACTCCAAATTCTTGACGCAAACGCCCAGAAGATCCACCATCATCGGCGACAGTGACAATGGCAGTAATATTAGCGCTATAGGTTTTCAGTCCCCTCAACAACGTAGAAAGTCCCGTACCACCACCAATTACCACTATTTTTGGGCCTCGGTACAATCGACGATGAGCTAGCAAGACATCAATGAGTTCCTCTCCGCCTTCTGCTCTTAGTACCTTAGTAATTGAGCCTACTGTGCGAGTTTGCCCCCAAAGCACTAACAGCAAGCCGCCAAGCAGCACCAAAGGGCCACTGATATAGTTCGGTAAGAGGTTGGTGATGACTCCCAAGAAACCTCTAACCAACTCAATCATCCAAAAAATTGGGGTTAGCTTAATCCAAATGGCTAACCCCAAACTCGCCAGCAGTACACCTCCAACACTAATTAACAACCAACGTTTTACCGATAGTCCAGGGGATAACCATTTGAACCACTGATTAACCCGATAGGAAGTACGAGAGCGCGACTGCTTTTGCAGGGCGTTGAGGGCTTGTCTGAGAAAACCAATTGACATACCTGATTTGGAGCAGTGCTACAAACAATAATTAACAGAAAATTTACACCGCTTGGTTTAAAAGACCAGGCGTGAAACTATTATATTTATCAATCCTATTAGACTAAGAGCAAGTCGTGAACATTGCCAGTATTTCTAGTTAAACAATAACCCTGGCTTGGTAAAAGTAAATTTAATGGAAAAACGAATTTTAGGATTAGATCCAGGACTGGCAATTTTAGGATTTGGGGCAATTAGCTGCACACAAAATCTCAACAAAATACCAGAGACTACAGTAAATATGCTGGATTTTGGAGTCATTAAAACGTCAGCAGATGTAGAAATGGGACAGCGCCTATGTACCTTGTTTGATGATTTACACACCGTGATGGAGGAATTTCAACCAGATTTAGTGGCAATCGAGAAACTATTCTTCTATCGGATGTCAAGTACTATCTTGGTTGCACAGGCGCGGGGTATAGTCATTTTAGTGTTGGGGCAACGTCGTCTTCCTTATGTAGAGTTTACTCCGGCCCAAATTAAACAAGCTTTAACAGGTTATGGCAATGCTGATAAGTCCGAAGTGCAAGAAGCGGTGGCGCGGGAGTTAGATTTAGATGAAATTCCTAAGCCAGATGATGCTGCGGATGCTTTGGCAGTGGCTTTGACGGCTTCTTATCAGCTGTAGGTTTTCATCAAAGATTTGAGTTTGGGGACATAATGCTTTCTCTAAAAGTCCATGAACCATCACCAATACTGGACTCTCTTTCAGAAAACGCTCAAGAGCTAGTCCTGATAATGTTGCTCAATGCGCTTGCCTACGGTGGGCGGTTACGCGATCGCAAAAAGTCTTGCTCAATAATTGTAATAATATTTAATATGAGTCTAGGTTGTCTAATTTAGATTAACTATTGCAGAGAAATTCTCTCAGACTGAGTAAAATGACAAATACAACGAGGCAACTATTTTATAGATTAGTTACCCTAGAACTGGAGACTATGTTTTCAGTCCTGAGTTACTTCTGTATTTTGCCTCTGAGGCATACCAATTTAGACTACACCAAATCCTTCATTTAAGAGCTCCCACTAATCATAATGGCTGTGATTGAGAAGAAAAGAACTCGCGATCTGCCCCAAATTAACGAACGAATTCGCTTCCCGAAAATTCGGGTCATTGACACTGACGGTGCCCAACTGGGAATTATGCCCCCACAGGAAGCACTACAACTAGCAGAAGAAAAAGAGCTAGATTTGGTGCTAATCAGCGATAAAGCTGACCCGCCGGTTTGTCGGATTATGGACTACGGGAAATACAAGTTTGAGCAGGAAAAAAAGGCGCGGGAAGCCCGGAAAAAACAGCACACGGCTGATGTCAAAGAAGTTAAGATGCGCTACAAAATAGAAGAACACGACTACAACGTGCGTGTTAAGCAAGCAGAGCGCTTTTTGAAAGATGGCGATAAAGTCAAAGCGACTGTGATGTTCCGGGGTCGAGAAATTCAACACAGCGACCTAGCAGAAGATTTGCTCAAGCGAATGGCAACGGATTTGGAGCCTTTTGGTGAGCTTCAACAAGCGCCTAAAAAAGAAGGACGAAACATGATGATGCTCATTTCGCCTAAAAAATAATTCTCTAACTGTTTAATAGACCAAGTTTGAAAATCCCCTGGCTAGAAGTCGGGGGATTTTTTCATCTTTTATTTGGATGCAATATACGCTTTGAACGCACAGTTAGCTATGCAATCCTACGAAAGCGTTTAAATTTATCTAAAATCGATAGTCCTGAACGCTGAATGGGAAACATAATACTCAGTTGCTCAGGACTTTTGCTATTTCCAAGGGATAGAGAGACAAGGAGAGCAAGCAAGGAAGGTATATTTCTTTCCCCTCTGCTCCTCTGCACCCCTGCCCCTCTGCCCCCCTGCTCCCCTGCCCCCGCTCCCGCGGTGATACTACCAGAAAATAAAACTGCATGGAACTGAAAAATCACTGGTTGGCTGCAAATAAAGTTGCTTTACCACGACTACTACAGTGGGTGAATCTCCGGCCAGAGGAGAGCGAACGCACTCAGATAATGTTTCTTTTTTACACAATTGTCTGTGTAGGATTGCGGTGGGCAGAAGACAGTACGGTGGCGCTGTTTTTGGATGAATATGGAACTCATCTACTGCCGTGGATGTATATTGCTAGTGCGGTAATGAGTGCCGGACTGGTTTTTTTATACTCTTGGCTGCAAAAGATTTTTCCCTTACGTCGGGTAATTGTGGCGATCGCACCTTGCATGTTGATGCCATTAGTTTTATTAGTTGTATTACGTTGGGGATATCATTTTTCCTACCTGGCAGTGATTTCGGCATTTCTGCTGCGGCTGTGGGTAGATGCACTTTATGTGGTCAATGACCTCAACACTTCCATCGTCGCCAACCAAATATTTAATATTCGGGAGATTAAACGGACTTACCCACTGGTGAGTAGTGGTCTTTTGGTAGCAGATGTGATCAGTGGCTTTAGCTTGCCTTGGCTAGTGCAATACACCACGTTGAATAAGATCATCCTCATCGCCTGTATCGTGATTTTATTAGGATCGGCGATTCTATTCTATTTAACTCATCACTATCGAGCCGCTTTCCCTGAAACCCCACAAAGACTAGTTCCCGAACAACAAGCTTCACGAGAGCGTTTCATTAAAAGTCCGCTGAAGCGGTATGTCTGGCAGTTGTTTGCTTTTGTGGGACTGTTGCAAGTTATTGGGTTGTTAATAGATTTTCAGTATCTGCGCGAACTCCAATCCAATTTGAGCGACCGAGAACTTGCGAGCTTTTTGGGTCTTTTTGGTGGGATGTTGGGACTGTGTGAGTTGTTGTTGCAGTGGTTTTTTTCCAGCAGACTCATCGAACGCATGGGGGTATTTTTCACTGCGACGCTTTTACCAATTACCGTCGGCTTTTCACTCCCAGGAGTGCTGGTATTACTGCATTTAATTCCAGCCATGCAATCGCAAAGCTTTTTCTGGGGTTTGATAATTGTCAAATTCTTTGATGAACTTCTGCGCTACACCTTTGTGATGAGTAGCGGCCCCATCCTGTACCAACCGATTCCAGAGGGAATTCGCAGCCGGATGCAGACTTTATCTGGTGGAACTGCCGAAGCGATCGCCACAGGTTTGACAGGAGCGCTAATTTTTGTAACTATCTTGTTTTGTGGGCGATTTGTACCCGAACCACTACAAAAATGGGTGTTGGTAGCAGAAACCATGCTGATAACTGGCACTTGTTTAACAGTAGTTTGGGAATTGCGATCGCGCTATGTGGAACTGTTAGTCTTGAGTGTGGCGCGGGGTCACTTGAGCGCAAGCAATGTCGGCTTGCGATTTTTCAAACAGGGAGTAGTCAAAGCTTTAGCAGAAAAAGGTAGTGAGGCTGATAAACGCTCCTGCATTGAACTTTTAGCCCAAATTGATTCCCAAGGAGCGGCGGAAGTTTTAGCACCGCTACTAGTGAAGTTAACCCCAGATTTGCAGCGCCAAAGTTTGGAAGTGATGCTGATGGGAGGTGTCAATCCGGTTTATTTAGCCGCCATCCGTCCTTTGTTAGAAGAATCTCAAGAAACTAACCCCGAAGTTTTTGCTTTAGCGTTGCGTTACGTTTGGCTGGCGGAACCAAACCCCAATTTAAGCCTCTTAGAAGAATACCTGAACCCCCGGCAGAACTCACTCATCCGCGCCACCGCCGCCGCTTTAGTCTTACGCCAGGGAACGCCCATGCAAAAGGTAGTAGCTACCCAAACTATGCGCCGGATGCTGACTCATAAACAAGAACGGGAACGGGTGAATGGAGTTAGAGCGCTGAGAGAAGCAGTTTATTTGCAGGCGTTGCGGATTCATATCCCGAATTTATTACAAGATGAGTCATTACGGGTGCGCTGTGCCGTATTAGAAATGATTTCAGCCACCCATTTAGAAGAGTACTATTCGGCACTGATTGCAGCACTTTATTACAAATCAACCCGCAGTACAGCCATGTCAGCCCTAGTGCGACTAGAAAATGAAGCTTTAGAAATGCTGTTGCGGTTGGCTACCAATATTTACAAACCAGAAGTAGTGCGGATGTATGCTTGGCGTACCATTGCTCAAGTCGGTACTCAGCAAGCATTGGAGACTTTATGGGAAAACTTGGAAATATCCTGGGGTACTACTAGGGATCATATTCTCCGCAGCTTACTAAAAATCCACAAACAACCAGGAATTAAAGGTTTAGTAGATCGATTTTATGAAAGTCGGGTGGAAAATTTAATTAAGCAGGAATTAAAATTTTTAGGTGAAATTTACGCTGCATACATTGACTTGCAAACACTAGACGAAAAAGAAAATCATCAATCCAATCAAAGAATTGTGATTGTCTCTGAATTATTGCAACGCGCCCTTCTAGAATTAGAATTGGATGTCAAAGAGCGGCTGCTACTATTACTGAAACTGCTTTATTCGCCAGAAAAGATGCAGGCAGCAGCATTCAATCTGCGATCGCTCTCAGTGGTAAACTTAGCGCGGGGGTTAGAAATCTTAGAGCATACCGTAACTTTGTCTTCAAAGTCTTTATTGCTGAATATTTTAGACAACCGACCACAGGCAGAAAAATTACAATATCTTGTTGAAGCCAAGATCGTAGAATATGAGAACATGATAGTTAGCGATCGCCTCCACAGATTGCTGATGTTAGGTAATTTCCTTTCTGACTGGTGTCTAGCTTGCTGTTTCCATTATGCTCAAGTGACACGCATCCGACTGACCAGTTCTGAGATATTAGTGAGTTTGCGTCATCCCACCGGCTTTGTTAGAGAAGCTGCGATCGCATATTTAAATATGGTTTCATATCGCGTTCTCCTGCAAATCCTCCCCCAGTTACAAAAAGATCCACATCCTTTAGTCTCCGCTCAAGTTAAAGAGTTACTCGAAAAATACCAATTCAAAAATTACAATTGAAAAAACCTCCAATCGCTGTAGAAGTAGAATTAATGCCCATTGAAGAAGAATTCAGAAGTCAGAATTCAGGAGTCAGAATGGGCTAAACGCCCCGCTACCGCTAACAGGAGTCAGAATCAAGACGCTCTCTACGAGACGCTAAAAGCGAACGCGGACTCGCTTGCCGCCGGCGCTATCAGTCGGGGATCTGAATCCCCGACTGATTGTTCGCCTTTGGCGTCTCCCCTTGGGAGAAGACCACCAAATTGAAATTTGGTGGGGGTGCAAAAACGCCGATTATTCATCCGCCACTCGTACAGAAAACATTGCTGAATTCTGAATTCTGACTCCTGACTCCTGAATTCTGTTCGATAACTAATGACAAATGACAATTTGTTAACCTGTAAACTGAAGTAAAAATTCAAAGAATATCAGGAATCATGTACGTACTCATCGGTGGAGCAGGCTTAGTGGGGCTAAGTTTAGCGCAAAAACTGGTAGAACTAGGACATACTGTTGCCGTAATTGACATCGATCCTATCGCTTGCCGCTACGCCCGCGAACAAGTAGGAGCAATGGCTTTTGAAGGTAGTGCTGTGAGTACAGAAGTATTGTTAGAAGCGGGGATTCGTAAAGCCGGTTCCTTGGCAGCAGTTCTGAGAAGTGATGCCTTAAACTTGGCAATGGTAACTCTTGCTAAACACTACGGTGTAACCCATATTTTGAGCCGGATGCGCCACCCCGATTTTGCCGAACCATTGCGGATAGCTGGAGCCAACCATATTATCAGTACTGTTGAACTATCAGTTTCAACAATGGTGAATGCCATTGAGTATCCACAAGTGGAATCAATGATGCATTTTGAGCAGGGACAGATTGAAGTTCTGAAACTTTCCATCCCCAACAATTGCTATGTTGCCGGTCGTAGCGTTGCCGAAATTGCTCAAGATCCCCAATTCCCCACAGGTTCGCTAATTATTGGCTATCAATCTCATCCACACGAAGATTTGATGATTCCTAACGGCAGTACAATACTGGAACCTCATTCAACTGTGCTGATTGTGACTAAACCAAGATGCTTACATCAAGTCATTGATTTTATTGAACAAAGATGTTGAGCGCAGTTCCTACCTAAACTGTTTATTAGGTAGGGTTAGCTACACATATAAAAAATTGGTGAGTTTTGATGAAGCCGTATAGATATATTTATTTAGCGATCGCTGTTATTATTCTTGCATCTTGTGAATCAACACCCAAGTCACAACCCAATGCCATTCCAGCAACCCCATTGCAAAAAACAGTGACGCTGGATAAGAATTTTAAGATAGCCAGCGGTGAAACTTTATATGTTCCGGTCTACTCTCATATCTATCATCACAATCGCCAAGAGATTTTTGAGTTAGCAGCTACGCTTAGTATTCGGAATACAGATTTGACCAATCCGATTATTATTACTTCTGTGCGCTACTACAACTCAGAAGGGAAACTAATTAAGCAGTATTTAGAGCGCCCTATTCAACTTGATGCGCTGGCTTCGACAGATTTTTTTATCAATAGAAATGACACCAGTGGAGGTTTAGGCGCAAACTTTATTGTCGAGTGGGTAGCCCAAACAGAAATATCCGAACCGATAGTGGAAGCAGTTATGATTGGCACTGATTTTCAACAAGGAATTTCTTTTATCAGTCCTGGTAGGGTAATTAAAAAAGTTAAGTCATAAATTAGAGGCAGTAAGAAGAAAGCATTTACGTAAGGATTCAGCACCCAGAAGTCAGAAGTCAGAAGTCAGAATTTACAGCAGAATTAAGAATACAGAATGGGCTGCACTAACAGGAGTAAAACACACTTTATACCTGGGTAACAGACGAATCGTTGTGTACCTCACTTTCCTTGAAATCTGCTGTAAAAGAAATGCAGTACGATCGGGAAACTTATGTATGAAGTATTCTTCTGATTATTTAACTATTCTGACTCCTGAATTCTTACGCATTTACGTAAGGATTCAAATCTAATATTTAGGAAGCAGAGACGGGCGAGAAAGATAATTATGTATACAAGTTACGGAATGTTTAGTCTGCTAAATTCTTGGGAAATATTAGCTTTGTAACCTTCTTCTAGACATTTTAACTTGACACTATGACATTGGCAGCAATCCCCTACTCGAATTCATTGCCGCACATCCCTGGTTATGCCATTGTTGAGCAACTCTATGCAGGTTCTCAGACAATAGTTTATCGAGCAGTGCAGAAGTCAAGTCAGCGTCCAGTGGTGATTAAACTATTACACCAAGACTACCCTACTTTTAGCGAATTATTACAGTTTCGTAACCAGTATACAATTACCAAAAATCTCAACATTCCTGGCATCGCCCACCCCTACAGCCTAGAAGCCTACGGTAATAGCTATGCCTTGGTAATGGAAGACTTTGGTGGCATTTCCCTACGGGATTATACCCAAAATTATTCCCTGTCGTTACAAGAAATCTTAGAAATTGCCCGACAAATTGCCGATATTCTCCATGATATCTGCCAGCATCGAGTCATCCACAAAGATATCAAACCCGCCAACATTCTGATTCATCCAGAATCGCAACAAGTCAAGCTGATTGACTTCAGCATTGCCTCCCTCCTCCCCCGCGAAACCCAGGAAATTCAAAACCTCAATGTGTTGGAAGGAACCCTTGCCTATCTTTCCCCAGAGCAAACCGGACGAATGAATCGCGGCATTGATTACCGCAGTGATTTCTATGCTTTCGGGGTGACATTGTACGAACTTTTAACTGGACAATTACCCTTTCAGTCCCATGACCCAATGGAGTTAGTACACTGTCATTTAGCCAAGCTCCCACTCGCCCCACACAGCATTAATCCAGAAATTCCCGCGATCGCTTCAGAGATAGTATTGAAGTTGATGGCGAAAAATGCCGAAGATCGGTATCAGAGCGCTTTGGGCTTGAAGCATGACTTAGAATGCTGTCTCAATCAATGGAAAGCAACGGGTAAAATAGAAACCTTTGTCCTGGGACAACGGGATGTGTGCGATCGCTTCATTATCCCCGAAAAACTCTATGGGCGAGAAACAGAAGTTACAACCTTGCTGAAAGCTTTTGAGCGCGTCGCTAATGGCAGTTCAGAAATGATGCTAGTAGCGGGATTTTCCGGGATTGGTAAAACTGCGGCAATCAATGAAGTCCATAAACCGATTGTCAGACAACGCGGTTACTTCATCAAAGGCAAGTACGATCAGTTCCAGCGGAATATTCCCTTCAGTGCCTTTATGCAAGCCTTTCGTGATTTGATGGGACAATTACTGAGTGAGAGTAATGTCCAATTGGCAGCGTGGAAAGCGAAAATTTTGGCGGCTGTGGGTGAAAATGGACAAGCGATCGTTGATGTGATTCCTGAACTAGAGCGAATTATCGGTCAACAGCCGCCACTCCCAGAACTATCTGGTAGTGCTGTCCAAAATCGTTTCAATTTACTCTTTCAGAAATTTATCCAGGTTTTCACTACCCCAGAGCATCCTCTGGTGATGTTTCTAGATGACTTGCAATGGGCAGATTCGGCTTCTCTGAACTTACTGCAATTATTGATGAGTGAAGCCAGTTCTGGATATTTACTTATTCTGGGTGCTTATCGAGATAATGAAGTTTTTCCGACTCATCCGTTGATACTGACGCTGGAACAGATTCAGCAAGCCCAAGCTACCGTCAATACGATTACCCTGGAACCCTTGGTAGAAATAACAGTGAATCAGTTGGTGGCAGACACCTTGAGTTGTCCCAAGGAACTGGCTCAACCCCTGACGCAATTGATATATCAGAAAACCAAAGGGAATCCGTTTTTTACAACGCAGTTTCTCAAAGCACTGCACGAGGAAGGTTGGGTTCAGTTCCAGCCAGAACTGGGTTACTGGCAATGTGACTTGGCTTCGGTGCGGCAGTTGGCATTGACTGATGGAGTGGTAGAGTTCATGGCATTGCAGTTGCAGAAACTTCCAATGGAGACACAGGAGGTTTTGAAACTGGCGGCTTGTATTGGCAACCAATTTGATTTGAAGACCTTGGCAAGGGTCTCTGAAACATCATTTGTTGATATGGCGACCAACCTATGGACGGCGTTACAAGAAGGGCTGATTCTCCCCATTTGTGAAACCTACAAGTTCTTCCAATCAAATGACTCAGACAACATCGATCGCGGTGGTGAGATTGTCGTTTCTTATAAATTCTTGCACGATCGCGTCCAACAAGCTGCCTACAGTCTGATTCCAGAAGATCAAAAACAGTCTACCCACTTCAAAATTGGGCAACAACTGTGGGCAAATACGCCTGAAGCAGAGCGAGAAGGGAAAATTTTTGAAATTGTCAATCAATTAAATTACGGTCTGAGATTGACGGCTCACAAAACTTCTCCTGACGAAATCTCCAGGCTGCAAGAATTGGATCGAGTTCAACGCCATGAACTGGCTCAACTGAACCTGCAAGCAGGACAAAAAGCTAAGGCTGCAACCGCCTATGAAACGGCAAGTAAATACTTCACAGCAGGGCTGGCAGCACTCCCAGAAAACGGGTGGGAAGATCATTACGACTTGACCCTTGCCCTTTATACAGAAGCGGCTGAAATTGAGTACCTGACTACCCATTTCGAGGAAGCAGAACAGCTTTCAGAAATTGTTCTTCAGCACGCTCAGGATTTGCTGCAAAAGGTGAAGATGTATGAAATCAAAATCTATTTCTACATTGCTCAAAATCAAATGCTGGCAGCGATCGACATCTGTCTACAAGTGCTGGAGTTTTTGGGTGAACCGCTGTTTAAAGAACCGCCACAGGAGTTAGCGATAGAGGATTTAATGAACCTGCCAGAGATGCTCGATCCGCACAAGTTGGCAGCTATGCGAATTGCGATCGCAATGGTTACTCCCAGCCTGAACGCTAAACCAGATATGTTACCACTGATTGCTTACACACTAGTGAACCTATCGATTCAATTTGGCAACTCGGCATTTTCGGCATTTGGCTACACCTTTTATGGTCTGGTTTTATGTGGTAGCCCAACCGGAATTGAAAGAGGCTATCGGTTTGGACAATTAGGATTAAAATTGCTGGAGCGCTTCAATGACAGGAAATTGTATGCAAAAGTGATTAACATTTTTGATGTGTTTGTGCGGCACTGGCGGGAACCCGCTCGCAAAACGATCGCTCCCCTACGTGAAGCGATTCAGGTTGGATTAGAAATGGGTGATGTAGAGTATGCTTGCTACAACGCCACCTCCTACTGCAACTATCTTTTCTTCGTCGGCGAAACACTGGAGCGGGTGAATCAGCAACAGCAAAAATACATCGATCTGTTATTGAAATTCAAACAAGAGTATCAAATTTACTTCGGGCAGATTTGTCGTCAGCTCGTGTTGAATTTGATGGGAGCAGCAGAAGATCCCCTAATACTCGTTGGGGAGAGTTTCGACGAGCGGAAAATGCTGCCGATTTTAATTGAAACTCAAAACGGAACTCTCCTGTTCTTGCTCCATCTGGCAAAGACGATTCTTCTGCTCATCTTTCAGGACTATCAGCAGGCACTCATCCATGCTGAAGAAGCCGAAAAATACCAGGGAAACATGGTTGGTTTCTTGCAGTTTGCAGAACATAATTTCTACTACTCCCTTGCTCTCCTGGCTAAGTGTTCAAATGGCAATGAGGCAGAGCAACAATGGGCACTAGAAAAAGTTGTAGAAAACCAGAAATTGATGAGTCAGTGGGCGTTCCACGCTCCCGCCAATCATCAACACAAATACGATTTAGTCGAAGCAGAGCGGGCAAAAATTTTGGGTCATTTAGAAGCGATGACTTACTATGACAAAGCCATTCAGGGGGCAAAAGAAAACGGCTATATCCAAGAAGAAGCACTCAGCAATGAGCTAGCTGCCAAATTCTACCTAGCTTGGGGCAAAGAGAAGCTGTCCGCAGACTATATGCAACAAGCCTACTATTGCTACGCCCATTGGGGTGCAAAGGCGAAAATCGCCGATTTAGAACAACAATATCCGCAACTACTAACAGCCATTCTCCAACCGCCTAATCTTGCCATCACATCTACGGCAACCATCCCCTTAACTTTGATGAGAGGTGTAACTAAAAGCTCTAGTAACCAAAATTTATACTTAGATTTGCAAGCGGTGATGAAAGCCGCCCAAGCCATCTCTCAAGAAATTGAATTAGAGAAACTGTTGGCAACCTTAATGCAGATCGCGATCGCCAATGCTGGCGCCCAAATCGGTCATTTAGTTCTTTGCCAAGAGGAACAATGGTTAGTTGTAGCTCAAGGCGATCGACAACTGGTAAAAACCTTAGAAATTCCCCTGGAGCAATACCCAGAAATTCCCCAAAGTTTGATTTATGCAGTCGCAAGAACTCAAGAGACAGCTGTGTTTGAAGACTTGAGTACAGCAGTGCAATTTGCTAGCGATCGCTACATTATCACTCACCAGCCCAAATCTGTTTTATGTACTCCCATTAGTCGCCAAGGAAAACTCAGCGGTATTTTGTACTTAGAGAACAACTTAACTTTAGGCGCTTTTACTAGCGATCGCATCGAGATTCTCCAACTTCTAACTAGCCAAGCCGCCATCTCTGTGGAAAATGCCCGTCTATATCAACAAACCGAAAACTATTCTTGCACCCTAGAAGCAGAAGTAAAACACAAAACCCAAGCTCTCAACCAAAAAGCCCAAGATTTAGAGCAAACCTTGAAAAAATTGCAGCAAACTCAAGGACAATTAATTCATAGCGAGAAAATGTCATCCCTCGGTCAATTGGTAGCTGGTATTGCTCACGAAATTAACAATCCAGTGAATTTTATCAAGGGTAATCTCATCCATACAGAAAATTATGTCGCAGACATGATGAGTTTGCTGATGCTTTATGAGCAGGAATATCCCCAACCTAATCCAGCTATTAAAGCGATGAAGCAGGAAATTGAGCTTGATTTTCTGTTTGAGGATGCCAATCAAACCTTAGAATCTATGAAAGTGGGTAGCGATCGCATCAGCAAAATTGTCCAGAGTTTACGCAACTTTGTTCGCTTAGATGAAGCCGAAATCAAAGCTGTAGATTTACACAGTGGTATTGAAAGTACGCTGTTAATTTTGCAACATCGCTTACAAGCTTCTGAAAATCAACCCGAAGTGCGCGTCATTAAGGAGTATGGCGATCTACCTTTAGTTACTTGCTATCCTAGCCAGTTGAATCAAGTCTTCCTGAATATTATTAACAATGCCATTGATGCGATTCGAGATAATCCCCAAAGCAGCGAACATCCAGAAATTCGGATTCGTACTGGAGTGATAGATCGTGAATGGTTACGAATTGCGATCGCTAATACAGATAGTGTGATTCCTGTGAGCCTGCATGAGCGGATTTTTGAACCGTTTTTTACTACAAAGCCCGTTGGTCGCGGTCAAGGTTTGGGGTTATTTGTTAGCTACTCTATTATCCAACAACATCGCGGTACTTTAACTGTGCGTTCTCAGCCCACTGAGGGAACTGAATTTGAGATTGTTCTCCCTATCTATTGAACAATTACAGCGTTTTTCAGGTAAATGAAGTACACACGTAGGGGCACAGCACTGCTGTGCCCTTGGGATCATCTATACCTCACGCCTGTTGCAATCTGCTGTAATTTTTACGAAATGCCTACTCTGCTTTCATTTCCTTAAATTCATACCAAGTAGAAACTTTTCCTTGTGACTAGCCAATTTAAGTATTTACAAATAAAATTATAGGACTCGTATTTGATTTTTGAAAAAAACTCAGTACACTTTTATTCCTTCTTGCCTGTTCCCCGTTCCCTGTTCCCTCCCTACGCAAATAATTTCAGGAATCAAAGCGGATTCCTATATAGTATTAAAAATTACTAATTTATAATGAAAAATTCTACTGAAAGTTCTCAACAAGACCTCAGTCTACCCAAGATAGAAGTAGACCAGCTGCTTCTGGAATGGCAAGAAAATCCAGCAGTTTACGTAAATGATATATGCATCCATCAGTTGTTTGAATTTCAAGTAGAAAAAACACCTGAGCAAATTGCAGTCATTTTTGAAGACAAACAAGTTTCTTATCAAGAACTTAACCAACAAGCTAATCAACTAGCGCACTATTTACAGACCCTGAATGTTAAACCTGAGGTTCTGGTTGGCATTTTCCTGGAGCGATCGCTGGAAATGATTGTTGGACTATTAGCCATCCTCAAAGCAGGCGGAGCTTATGTCCCCTTAGATCCAGCTTATCCCTCAGAGCGCCTAGCTTTAATGCTAGAGGACTCACAGTTATCAATACTGCTGACACAACAAAATTTACTTTCAAAGCTGCCAGAGCATCAGGCCCGTATAGTTTGTCTAGATAGCGATCGGGAGGCAATTACTCAACAAAACCAGGAGAATCTGACCAGTCTAGTTACAGATAAAAACCTGTCTTATGTAATTTACACCTCCGGTTCGACTGGTAAACCGAAAGGGGTAGCTATTGAACATCACAGCACAGTCGCTCTGTTGCATTGGGCCAGAGAAGTTTTTACAACAGAGGATCTAGCTGGAGTGCTGGCTGCAACATCTATTTGCTTCGATCTCTCAGTTTTTGAAATATTTGTTCCCCTCAGTTGGGGTGGTAAGGTGATTTTGGCAGAAAATGCCTTGTATTTACCTACCTTACTTGCTGCTCAAGAAGTCACTCTAATTAATACAGTGCCATCTGCGATCGCAGAGTTACTGAGAATTCAAGGTATACCCGCTTCTGTTCGCATCGTTAACTTAGCAGGTGAACCTCTGCAAAATCGTTTGGTGCAGCAGATATATACGTTGGACAATATTCAAAAAGTCTTTAATCTATACGGCCCTACGGAAGATACAACCTATTCCACATTTGCCTTGGTAAAGAAAGGTGACAGCATCGTCACCATTGGTCGTGCGATCGCCAACACATACTGTCTTCTGTTGGACGAACAAATGCAGATAGTACCCGCAGGTGTTTCTGGAGAACTATACATTGGCGGCGAGGGACTAGCCAGAGGCTATCTCAACCGTCCAGAACTGACAGACCGGCGATTTATCCCCAGCCCATTCAACAATTCAAAATTATATAAAACTGGGGATTTAGCTCGCTACTTACCAGACGGCAACATTGAGTATATTGGGCGCATTGACCAACAAGTAAAGATTCGCGGCTTCCGTATTGAGCTAGGAGAAATTGAAACTGCACTGTGGCAACATCCTGATGTGCAAGAAGTTGTAGTGATTGCTAAAGAATTTTCCCCTGGCGACCAACGCCTAATAGCTTACGTAGTTCTCAAACCCGAATCACTAGACAAGAATGTTGGTAATTTACGCCGTTTTCTCAAACAGAAATTGCCTGACTACATGATCCCTTCTCGCTTTGTGCAATTGAATGCTTTACCCTTAACAGCTAACGGAAAAATCGATCGTAAAGCGCTCCCAGCACCCGTTAAAACTTTGAATGCAAATGAGAATTTTGTTGCTCCTCGCACTCCTATTGAGGAACGAGTAGCAGAAATTTGGTCTAATGTATTGAGTCTAAAAAAGATTGGCGTTCATGACAATTTCTTAGAGTTGGGAGGACATTCCTTACTAGCCTTTCAAATCCTCTGCCGTATCCGCGATATCTTTCAAGTTGAGTTGCCAATGCGGCATTTCTTTGAAGCGCCCACCATCTCTGAAATAGCTGACAGCATTATACAAGCACAACAGGAAGACAGAGGATATTCTGTTGTGCCAATACAATCCATTGAGCGCGATGGCGATTTACCACTTTCCTTTGGGCAAGAACGGTTGTGGTTTCTTAACGAGTTAGTACCCAACCATGCTTTTTACAATGTTTCCGAAGCCTTTTGCCTCAGAGGTGTACTCAACGCCACAATATTAGAACAGAGTTTGAATGAAATTATCAACCGTCATGAAATCCTGCGAACTACCTATTCAAGTTTGAACGGACAACCCATACAGGTCATCCACTCAACTTTTCCCATCAAACTCTTAGTGGTGAATCTCCAAGGGCTGTCTCCAGACGATCGGGAATCTCAAGTCCGCCAGCTCATCCTTGAAGAAGCCCAACATCCTTTCGATTTAGTTCAAGGGCCATTGCTGCGAACAACATTGCTGCAATTGAGTTCAGAGGAACATATATTTCTCCTCAACCTGCACCATATTCTTTGTGATGATTGGTCTTTAAGTGTTTTCTTCGAGGAACTGTCAGCTCTGTATCAAGCTTTTTCTACAGGAAACCCCTCTCCTCTTCCTGACTTAGCTATTCAGTATGCAGACTTTGCAGCTTGGCAACGGCAGTGGTTGCAAGGTGAAATTTTAGATAATAGGCTTGCATATTGGCAGCAACATTTGAGCGGCAGTCTACCCATATTAGAATTGCCCACCGATTATCCACGAGCATTAGAGCCAACATATCAGGGGGCGCGTCAATCGGTCGTTATCTCCAAATCTCTAACAGATGCCCTCAATGTTCTCTCGCGGCAAGAGGGTACTACCTTGTTTATGACCTTGTTGGCAGCATTCCAGACACTCCTATTTCGCTACACAGGGCAAGAAGACATTTTAGTAGGTGCTCCGATTAGCAACCGCCATCGTTCTGAATTAGAAGGACTAATTGGGTTTTTGCTTAATACTTTGGTATTGCGAACCAACTTGTCTGATTCCCCAAGTTTCCGGCAGTTGTTAAGCCGAGTCCGGGAAGTAGCTTTATCGGGTTATACCTACCAAGACCTACCATTTGAGAAGCTAGTTGATGCCCTACAGATCGAGCGGGGCTTGAACCAAAATCCACTGATTTCAGTGATGTTTAATCTTCAGAATACCCCAACGCCTAAGCTGACTGCTCCCGGATTGACAATGAACCGTCTGGAAATTGATAACGGGACATCCAAGTTCGATCTATACCTCGAACTGCGCGAGACAGCCGCAGGGATATCGGGCAACTTGGAATATAATACTGACCTATTTAAAGCTGAGACGATCGCTCTGATGGTGGAAAATTTTTCTACTCTAGTACAGAGTATTGTCTCTAATCCAGACCAGACAATTTCCAACTTACCCCTATTAACATTCCCTGGCGATCGGCAAACTAAGCAGATATACAACGGCAATATAGATATTCGCAGTCTACCAGAGCCTGAAATGGATAGAAGCGATTTAGAAGCAGCATTTGTTGCACCTCGTACCCCGATTGAGTCACAAATGGCTGAAATTTGGAGCCGAGTTCTAGCGATCGCAGAAGTTGGGATTCACGATAATTTCTTTGAGCTTGGCGGTAATTCCCTGCTAGCATCTCAGTTGATTTTTTTTGTGAGAGAAACCTTTCAAGTAGATTTACCCATAAAAAGCCTGTTTGAGAAATCCACTATAGAAGCGCTGGCTCAGGTAATAGAGACAGTGCGTCGAGATGGCGCTTCTTCTTTAACCAGTGCCATCGATCTAAAATCTGAGGTAGTACTCGATCCCGCGATCGATGCTCAAGGAAGGCCTGTTGCTCAGGTCAATGAATTGCGTCATATTTTTCTCACAGGAGCTACAGGCTTTTTGGGGGCTTTTTTACTTGATGAACTCCTACATCAAACTCAAGCAAAAATATACTGCCTGGTGCGCTCCTCGAACGAGCATGAAGGGTTAAAAAAGATTCAACAAAACCTAGAAAAATATTCTCTTCATCACCCAAATTTTAGCTCTTATGTGATTGCGATTCCGGGAGACTTAGAACAGCTATACTTGGGTCTTTCTAGCGAACAGTTTGAAAAGCTGGCTCTGCAAATTGATACTATTTATCACAGTGCTGCCCAAATCAATTTTGCTAAACCATACTCTGTAATCAAAGAATCCAATGTTCTTGGAACTCAAGAAGTTCTCAGATTAGCTTGTATGGGCAAAATTAAACCAATGCATTATATTTCTACCATTGCTGTTTTTGGTGCAATCAGCCATTTTACAGGACAAAAAGTAGTTTATGAAGATGACAATATTGAGTCTTGTAAAGACTATGTTGCTCTGGATCTTGGCTATGCTCAAACCAAATGGGTGGCCGAAAATCTTGTATGGGTTGCCAAGTCTAGGGGAATACCTGTTAGCATCTACAGAACAGGATTTCTCATGGGACATAGCAGTACAGGTATTGCTCATACAAAAGATGCTTTTGTGCCGAGAATTATTAAAGGATGCATACAGCTTGGTAGTTATCCAGAACTCATAGATCAAAAAGAAGAATTGATTCCTGTAGATTACGCCACCAGAGCAATTGTCCATTTATCCAAAAAGCAAGAATCTCTAGGAAAAGCTTTCCATATAGTACCGCCACCAGACCAAAATATTGGACTCATCGAGCTTTTTGAGTTTATTTGTTCCTATGGTTACAAACTCAAGAAGTTACCATATACTCAGTGGAAAGATGAGCTAATTGCAAATTTCAGGCACTCTCAGGAAAATGTTTTACATCCGCTTTTACCGATGATGTCTGAAAAAGTCTATCAAAATTCTTTGACAATCATGGAATTGTATCAAAATACAGTTGATTATGATTATCAAAATACCCTCAATGGATTAGCAGATTCTGCAATTGTTTGTCCATCAATGGATGTTAAACTCTTAGATAAATACTTATCATATTTCGTTAGTAGTGGTTTCTTAAATTCACCACCTTAAAGAATTCAGGAGTCAGGAGTCAGGAGTCAGAATCAAGACGTGAATTCTGTATGACTGGCGGATAGCGCAGCGTAAAGCCTTCTCTACAAGAGGCTTGTCTGCGACACGCACTCGCGTTCGCCAACGGCATGGCAACTCTTAGAGATTAGAGCGAGTCTTGTCTGCGACACGCTACGCGAACGAGCGTCTGAATAAGTGGGTTTAAGTCCCCCACCAAATTTTTAATTTGATGGTCAACAAGAAAGTGGCGGGTCTAAATCCCCCACTAAATTGATTCTGAATTCTGAATTCTGAATTCTGAATTCTGTTTTAATCATCTTCTAATTTCAGTAATTGTTCATCAAGAATTTGTATCCGCCCGCGCACAATTTCTTCTGAGAGAATTCGCTTCCGCATTGCCTCATTGAGCGCTCCTTTTTCTGCCAGCAGTAAACGTCGGCGAATAGCTTCAAGTTTACTGCTCTTGCCACTTCCACCTTCCACCTGATCGGGGCGACGATTATATAATTCCCGCAGTGTCTTTTCTGCACCGGCAATTCGTACCTGATAAGCTGAACGCATCTCTTCATAAACGGCTTTTGGTAATACCCCTGATTTCAACAGGCTATCTAATTCATCTTGTGCCGCCTTACCCGTCATCAACTGGGCTTGCAACTCTTCAACCTGTTGTTGAACTTCGGAAAATTTAGATAATTTTAAGCGTTTTACCACCCAAGGCAAACTTAAACCCTGTCCCACTAACGAAACCAGCACACAGCCGAAGACTATAGCTATCAGGACTTCTCGCCCTGGCAGTGTTGTAGGTAAACTCAATGCCAGAGCCATTGAGAGCGAACCTTTAATGTTGCCTAAAAACAGTAAATGTTGCCAGCGCAACGGAATTGGGCGGTCAATCCAACGAACTACTGCTAGCAGTGGATACACCGTAAGAACTCGCCCGATTTGATAAGCCAAAACTGCAAGTAGAATTGCAGGTAAAGTTTTCCAGAGCGTTACCAAATTTATTTCTACACCAATCAATAGAAAAATAAAGGTGTTGACAGTAAAACTGGCATATTCCCAGAAACTCAACAAGGTGATGCGGCTAGAAGCAGAAGTATTGCGAGAAAGCCCTAAATTGCCAAAAATCAATCCAGCGACAACTACGGCCACAGGGCCTGATACACCGAGAAATTGCCCAACCTGAAAAGTTCCTAATGCAACTGCGACTGTCAGCAAAAGACTGCTAAGAGCATCATCTAAACGGGCAAATACAGGTATACTCAAGTAGCCCAAAACTAACCCGACAACGCAGCCTCCTAGAGAGATAAATAGCAGTTGTTGGATTCCCTCTACAAATGTGAGTGAGCCTGTTGAATATACTTGCACGATCAGGTTGAAGGAAACTAGGGCAGCAGCGTCATTGAATAGGGTTTCTCCTTCAACAATGGTGGAAAGCCTCGAGGGTACTGGTATATCCTTAAAGACGGCAATCATGGAAACAGTATCAGTGTTTGCCAGAATTACTCCGACAAATAATGCAGGTATCCAATCCAGTCCCAGGACAAATTTCAACAGGACGGCAATAATCGCACTGGAAATCACAGCCCCTGGCCCAGCTAGTAGGGCAATTGGTTTAAAGGTGCTGCGGAGGCGGCTGACATCTGTATTAATACCAGCTTCAAAGATCAGAATTGGCAAGAAAAGATTCAAAACAAGGGTTGGATTTAAACCAATCCGACGAGACAATAACTCAGTGATGGGCAAACCTGCTAATACTAAACCCGTAACATAAGGAATTCCCAACCGTCGGGATAGCAAAGCTACTCCTGTAGCCACAACCAAGAGAATAATTGAAACTTTGACTAATTCGGTAACATCCACTATTGCGTTTTAAAGAGTTAGTTTGACTTGACTGATAGATTCTCTCTTCATTCATGCCAAATTAGCAAGTTCAGCGTGTGGGTTCAGAACTTCTAATTTCGTCAACTTGACCAACTTCAAAAATTAGCGTGAATGCTTGCCCCATCTCTTGTTTGATAAATGCTTCTAATAATTCTACTTGCCGAGGTGTGACAGGTTCTCTTGCCCGGACGCTCAAACGGACTTCTGGCGGATTTGTCAACCAATTGGTATTACTGTTAAGCAATTGCAAGCGTCCAAAGGTGACAGTTCGATTCAACAATGCCCGTCTGAGACTGCTTTCTAGTTGTGCTTGTCGTACAAGTCGGGCAAAGCTGACTCCCAAGGGAATTACCAGGATAGCTGTCAATGCCATAGTCCAAATTAAGGGTTGACGCGCCCGCGCCATTGAAGTGTAACCTGCTACCAAGAATGTCACCATACAGGAGAGGGCAATACCTAATAAGTTGGTGAGATAAAGTAGGGTTGCTCCGAAACTAAGTGACCAATTTCCTTGTGCCAAGCCTAAGCCAATTACACAAATGGGAGGCATGAGGGCAACAGCGATCGCAGTTCCCGCTAAACTACCAGAGATTTTCGTCTCAACTTTCGCGTAGCCACTAATACCACCAGCCGCTACCGCAATTCCCAAATCTAACAGCGTTGGTCTCGATCGAGCTAACACTTCACTACCATAGCTGGGCAATCGCACCAGCAAACCTAGAGTAAAGGCGATCGCCACAGCTAGTATCGTCCCCAATAGTACAGCAATCACACCCTTGCGGAACAAAGTAATATCTGCTTGCAAAGCACCAAAAGCTAAACCCCGAATCGGCAACATTAGAGGGGCAATAATCATCGCGCCAATAATCACGGCTGCACTGTTAGACAATAAACCTAAAGTAGCGATCGCACAGGAGCTAATAATCAAAATTATGTAAGCTGAGTCTAGGGTAGATTCTACCAGCAAGTCTGTTTGTAGCTGTTGAAATTGTTCCGGCTGCAAACTCCGGCGGCGGAAATTTTTAAACCGGTCTCGAATGTTATTACCCAAGACCTTCCTCCTAACTGGAGTTTAGACTAAGCCATACAAAATGACCCAGCAGGGCTGAGTTAATCA
>NZ_CAWUDN010000064.1:0-45435 GCF_963920915.1 Nostoc sp. PCC 9305 | reverse complement strand
AGGGTAAAGTCTTGGCCATCTAATACTTGGCTTATTTCCGCCGTGCTGTACTAGTTGTAGCGGTCATGATTTTGGGCTGATTGATAAGTATGGGTTAATTGCCTGGATTCGTTCACGAAATATATAGCATTCCAGGCTTTTACCTGATTTCAATCTTTAAGCATCTCCAACAATTGTGCCTCGCTTAACTGCGTAATTCCCAATGAAATTGCTTTTTCTAACTTGGAACCGGCATCTTCTCCTAAAACTAAATAATCTGTTTTTTTACTTATTGAATCAGTCACTTTTCCACCAGCTTTTTGAATTAAAGCCTTCGCTTCATCTCGCTTTAAGGTTGGCAATGTACCTGTAATTACAAAAGTTTTACCTGCAAACTTTTGATTACCATCACCAACTGTTTTTGTTTCCTCAGCGGCAGTTAATTGCAATCCTTCTGCTTGTAGGCGTTCTATTAACCTTTGGTTGGCGTCAATCCGAAACCACTGGTACACTGATTGGGCAATTTCAGCACCAATACCGTAAATTCCTTCAATATCTGATTGCTTTGCTGTCGCTAACTGGTCTACAGTGAAGTATTTTTGAGTCAATAATTGAGCATTTACACTGCCAACGTGACGGATGCCTAAACCATACAATACCCTTGACCAAGGTTGATTTTTTGATTGAGCGATCGCATCTATCAACTTCTCTGCCGACTTTTTACCCATCCTCTCCAATGCAGATAACTTCTCTGCTGTCAACTCATATAAATCGGCAACACAATCCACCAAATCTTTATCAACGAGTTGATATACCAGCTTTTCGCCCATACCTTTAATATCTAAGGCATCACGACTTACCCAATGTTCAATGGAACCTTTAAGAATCGCTGGACAACAAGCATTAATGCACCGAGTCACCGCCTCACCGGATTCTCGCACCACCAATTGGCCGCAAACTGGGCAATGGGTGGGCATAACGAAGGGTTCGGTGTCAGCGGGACGGAGTTCTTTGATTACCCTCAGCACTTCTGGAATGATTTCTCCAGCTTTGCGGACAATGACAGTATCACCAATGCGAATATCTAATTGATTAATGCGATCGCTATTATGTAAAGTCGCGCGGGAAACTGTTGTTCCTGCTAGTTGCACCGGGCGCATCTCTGCTAATGGCGTTAATGCCCCTGTTCTCCCAACATTTACAGCAATATTTTCCACACGCGTAGGCGCTTCTTCGGCTGGATACTTTAAAGCGATCGCCCAACGGGGGAATTTCTGGGTAAACCCTAGCTGTTCCTGAAGTTTAAAAGAATTCAACTTCACCACTACCCCATCAGTCATGTAGGGTAAATTCAGCCGTTCCGTATCCCAATATTCATAATATTTTGCCACTTCTGCGATCGAGGCACAAAGTTTGTGGTTGGGGTTGACTCGAAAACCCATCTTTTCCAACAACTCCAACGCTTCCCATTGGGTATTAGCAATACTGGTGTCATCCCTACCAGGAATGTGCAAGGTGTAGCCAAAGAAATCTAACCGCCGTTTAGCCACAATGCGGGAGTCTAATTGCCTGAGTGTACCAGCTGCGGCATTACGGGGATTAGCAAATAATTGCTCGCTGGCTTTTTGCCTTTCCTCGTTGATTTGTTTAAACACTTCCAACGGCAAAAACGCCTCACCTCGCACTTCTACCCTTTCTAAAATTTCTAACCCTTCAAAATTCAAACGTAAGGGAATTGAGCGAATTGTCCGCACATTTTGGGTGATATCTTCACCCGTCACCCCATCACCCCTAGTTGTGCCTCTAACTAGAATGCCATCTTGGTAAGTAAGAGCCAAAGCAGAACCATCAATTTTAAGTTCACTGACATATTCCACTGAATCTATTTTCGGTACTTGTCGCCGCCAACGCTGATCCCATGCTTGTAACTCATCAATATTGAATGCATTCTCCAGACTGTACAAGGGGATATTGTGCCGCACCGAGGTAAACTGTGTTGCCGGTCTTTCACCCACCCGCTGAGTCGGACTATCGGGTGCTGTCAATTCTGGATATTGAGTTTCCAGTTGTTGCAATTCTCGATATAGCTGGTCATAGACTGCATCCTCCATGATGGGAGTATCTAAGACGTAATAAGCATAGCTTGCTTGTTGCAATAACTGGCGCAGTTCTTCTGTGCGCTTTACTTGAGGTTTAATCTGTGTCATGAGAATTCTTATAAAATATCTAGGATTAGGGCTAACAAATCATACATTTGTACTATACAAAATTTTGGCTTTTGAGCCATATCTAAAGCTAAATAAGTTTTACCAAATCCCCCACACCCTCTGCTACCCCAATACAGTTCGGATTGGTCTGGGGAAAGGGTAAGGGGTAAAGGGGAAAGGATGTATTCAAAACCTTTCCCTTTCCCCTTTCCCCTTTACCCTTTAACCGAACCGTATTGTCTGCTACCCAATACTTGCATAGGGCGATCGCGTTGCAAACTTCAGTAGTGCGCTTCCCCTGAGTACTAAGTATAATTCCACTGATAAAAAATGTAGAGCGATCGCAAGTCAATAAATCGCTATATAAAAGAATGTAGAGGCGTAGCACTGCTACATCTCTACAAGGGTAATAACGCATATTTAATTTCACCAGAGTCTATTAGAGAACTGGGTTGAGTAGCTGTGAATAGGCGAAATTATCTGTAGGATGGGGCATCGCCCCACCCCAAATTGTTATCCAATTACCTCAGCAGTCTTCTTCTTATCCAACTTCAGAATCAACACACCCAAAGGTGGCAAACACAAATCCAGTGAATAAGGACGACTGTGCAAAGACCAATCATCCGTCCATTTACCACCTAAATTGCCCATATTACTGCCGCCATACTGACGTGCATCACTATTGAACAACTCAGTATAAAATCCCTTTTGCGGTACACCGATACGGTAATGAGAATGGGGTTGTGGTGTAAAATTACAAACCACGATCGCAAAATCATCAGAATCCTTGTCGCGACGGATAAAGGAAACTACACTATGGCGGTTATCGCTACAGTCAATCCACTCAAACCCCGGTTCAGCAAAATCCTGGGTATACAAAACTGGCTCAGAACGGTAGAGATGGTTCAATTCCCGGAAAAACGTTTTTAACTGTTGGTGGGCTTCATGTTGCAATAAATGCCACTCCAAATCAGCCCAAGCATTCCATTCACTCCACTGCCCAAACTCCATGCTCATAAACATGGTTTTCTTGCCTGGGTGAGTAAACATATAGCTAAATAAACAACGGATATTAGCTAACTTCTGCCATGTATCCCCCGGCATTTTACCGATGATATTGCTCTTACCATGCACCACTTCATCGTGGGACAGAGCCAGCATGAAGTTCTCGCTGTGGTTGTACCACATACTAAAGGTGATGTTATTTTGGTGGAACTGACGGAACCAAGGGTCCATGCTGAAGTAATCCAGCATATCGTGCATCCAGCCCATATTCCACTTCAAGTTAAAGCCCAGTCCGCCTGTATAGGTGGGCCAAGATACCATTGGCCAGGAAGTTGATTCTTCCGCAATTGAGAGAATACCGGGGAAATAGCTAAAGATAATGTGATTTACCTGACGCAGAAAATCTGCTGCTTCTAGGTTTTCTCTGCCGCCGTACTGGTTGGGCAGCCATTCTCCTGGTTCGCGGCAATAATCATTGTAGAGCATTGAGGCAACAGCATCGACACGAATCCCGTCAATGTGGTACTTGTCGAACCAGAAGAGGGCATTTGCTGCTAAGAAATTACTGACTTCATGGCGACCGTAGTTGAACACCAAAGTACCCCATCCTTTGTGTTCGCCTTTACGGGGGTCAGCGTGTTCGTACAGGTGGCTGCCATCAAAGAAAGCTAAACCATGTCCATCTTTGGGGAAGTGACCGGGAACCCAATCCACAATTACCCCTAGATCGTTTTGGTGACATTTGTCAACAAAATACATAAAATCTTCGGGTCTGCCAAAACGCGAGGTAGGGGCGTAGTAACCAGTTACTTGATAACCCCAAGAACCATCAAAGGGATGCTCCGCAATGGGTAGCATTTCTATGTGGGTGTATCCTAATTCTTTGACATAAGGAATGAGTCGGTCTGCCAGTTCCCGATAGGTAAGAAAACGTGCGCCCGGTTTCAGTTCCGAAACGACAACTACAGGTTCCGTTTCACCATTGGGGAGTTTAGCTGGTTCTGCACTTGAAGCGTGTAACCAAGAGCCTAAATGCACTTCGTAAACTGAAACTGGCTGAGTCAGCGGGTCACTACGACGCCGCTTTTCCATCCAATCTTCATCAGTCCAACTGTAAGTATCTAAATCAGTGACAATGGATGCCGTTTTTGGACGGGGTTCCTGCTGGAAACCGTAGGGATCGGATTTTTCGTAAATGTGTCCTTCAAAATTTTTGATTTCATATTTGTAAGACTCCCCTACACCAATTTCAGGAATAAATAATTCCCAAACTCCGGTGGGGCCTTTACGCATCTGGTTTTTACGCCCATCCCAGAGATTAAAATCTCCCAACAATGAAACATTACGAGCGTTAGGTGCCCAAACGGCAAAATAAACACCTTTAACGCCGTCTATTTCCGTGGGGTGCGCTCCCAGTTTTTCATATATCCGGTGATGGTTGCCTTCACCAAACAAATGCAAGTCAAAATCTGTCAAGCGGGGAGAGCGGAAAGCGTAAGGGTCATAGATGACACGCTCATGTTCTCCTTCCTTAATCCGTAACTGGTAGTTTGCCAGTTCGGCAGTTTCAATGGTGCATTCAAAAAAGTGAGGATCGTGCACCGTTTGCATTGGGTATTCCTTGCGTTGTTCAGGAAGAACGACCCATGCTGCACTTGCATTTGGTAGGTAGGCCCGCACAGCCCAGACAGTTTTGCCGTCTTGTTCTATGGGATGAGAACCTAGTATTTCAAAGGGATCGTTATGCTGATTCCAAACGATGCTGTTAACCTGTTCAGGGGCGATCGTGGTCATGGACATGAAGCTACCTAAGTGAAATAACGTGATTGACTAAATCTACTTTTTTAATATCTATATATATTCTTTACATTTATTTGCAATTTTGTCGCCACCGTTATCCTACATCAGAATGGGGTATTGAGCATGAGGCGTTGGGCATAGGGCAAAACAGTTCCGTTAGCTACCCGCTAACATTCCTCAGCACTATTGAGGGGTATTGGGCAGAGGATGAATGACAAATGACAAATTTATCAAAAATTTAAAAATGGAAAAAACTGCAATAAGGTTTTACGTAAGCGAAGCAAGAAAATCTGTTCTCGAATTTTGGGGTCTAGTTTTGGTGGCGGGACTTCTTGCAGCTGGGCTTGCAATTGGATATACTCGGCAGCTGTTAGGAGTCTTCCATCAATAGGCGATCGCGCTTCTATAATAATCTTTGTCCGTAATATTTCTTCTGGTGTATCTTCTGGTGGCGGTAATGCTATTGCTGCCGATCTCCAATAGCTACTTAAAAGAATTGAAGTTACAGTAATTACAATTAAGCTCAGTAATTTTATATATTTTCTCGTTTTAACTCTCCTCATCTTCTGAACTACCTTCACAACGCAGGATGAAAATCTGTTTTTCTCATACCCAAATTTTCCCAATAAAAATCTGGCAACATCAAGGGAGATTACCAAGTCTTTCCTGATACGGAATAGACTACAGGAATGCTCTTGAGAAATTGCCAGCGATCGCAATAAATTATTTTACCCTCTCAAAACTTAGTAGTATAAGCAATTTAAAATGCCAAACGAGGGAAGTACCTGCCGACAAAATAGCTTAGATTGACTCAACTTTCTTGGACTGGTAACAAGGTTTGAGCGGGTGAGAATTTCAGGAGGACACTTGGTAGAGGACATAACCCTCTTTACCAGTGTCCTCTACTTAGTTGATATTTGAGCAAACTCTAGGCTCTGATAAACCAGCATAAAAATGAGGCTTTTTCGTGAACCCAATTAATTTGAGCGATATTTCGAGCTATGTAGTGAGGAATGCTGTCACTAAGTAGTTCTGGGTGCGATTTAAACTAAAGTTTAAGATTCCTTATTTAGGAGTCGCTGCGGGAGTCGCTGCGGGAGTTGCTGCGGGAGTCGCTGCGGGAGTCGCTGCGGGGGTAGTTTTAACAGGTGCGTCAGTTGGTTCACCTGTAGCAGCTGGAGTAGCAGTACCACCACCATCACCACCACCTTCACAGGCCCCAAGAATTGCAGCCAGACTTAACATTAAAGCAAAACCAAAGATTTTTGTTTTCATAACTCCTCTTTCACCAATTGTGGCTAGAACAATTTTTCGCCTGTTGAATACGATACCGTATTTATTGCTTTTTTTAAATTCTGCGAGATTACATACTTAAAAAAAACAATCCTTTGGGGTATTGTTTTTGGAATTACGTATCCTGGTTAGTTTCTCTTAACTCAGGAGCAAAACGAGAATTACCAACTTATTTAGCAAATGGAGCTATGATAGCAAAAAATTTTATTTTTTTCACAGAGTATTGCATCTTGCTATGTGACGTTGCCATACTTTAGGTGCGATACCTAAAGGGTAAGCTGTCCAGTTTCTAATCGCTGATTGCAAACATTGCATATCTGGGGATGCAAAAATTGATACAGCTACCTCTCAGAAAAGTCAAAAGGGTATAGTCTGTTATGTGTGCTTGTTGCACAGAAGGTGATTTCAACCTGAGCAAAAACAGACAATCAATCTAAAGTGCAGTATTTTCCATCTAAAAAAATTTAAAAATTTATGGTAGTTGCTCGTAAATCTACTGTTTCTACAAGGGGTAATTGGTTCCGGCGAGACTCTCTCCTTTCTTTAGGAAGGCGACGCTCTGCGCCTATGGAGTCAGCAGCACGGAGCGCTTCTACACCAGTCTCGTCTCAAAAACAACAGCGTTCCTCAAAAAATTTAGCGGTTTCTCCCACAAATAAGGCAGTTATAGCTAAATCGGTGAAAGAGTTGGGTAGACAACAATTACCAAATCTCAAAGAGCAGTTGAATACGAACTTAAAAAGTCCAGGGGAAGGTTTTCTTGGGCTTCCCACAATGCCTAATTCTGGAACTGCACCTTTGTGGTTGCTGCGCTTGTATACCTTTCATCGTTATTCGTCAGTTGTGGCGTTCTTGTTAGTAGCATCGACACTTGCTGTTTATGCTTGGACAGTCTATTCTCAAGAGCTTTGGGGTCAGTCATATCGCAGATTGCAAAACCTCCAACGTCATGAACGGCTGCTAACGACAACCAACGCGACGCTGAAAAATAAAATGGCTAATGAAGCAGAACAACCAACAGCAGGCCTGGTATCGCCAACTCCTGAAGGGATGATTTTCTTGCCGCCAGCATCTCAGAGTCCGAAGTCAGCATCGCCTAACACAACGCCAAATTCTGAAACCCAACCGCAAACACTCTCGCCACTGGGATACTAATCCCTAAGAGTCATTTGTCATTTGTCATTAGTCATTAGGACTGAGACTTCTGGTTAATCACAAAAGGCAACAGACAAAGCGCAAAGTCTGAGCGGAGGTTTCCTCCGTTGGCGTAGCCCGCCGCAGGCATCAGAACTTTGTAAGAGAGGACAAAGGACAAACCCAATGCAGAAGTCACCAAGCAAAACAAAATTCAGAAAGTTTCGGAATCCAAAATTTACAGGGCGACACAAAGGTGAGAAACGAGGGCTTTTAGGAAAATTAGCCTCTAGTATGCAAGACCAAACATCCAATACTAAGTCCCGACTGTTTATCGTTTGGGGCGTATTAATGGCATCAGGGTTGGGGTTGGCTATTAACTTGTATAATCTCCAAATTGTCAAGGGGCCAAAGTTAACTGAGTATGCACGCAACCAGCAAATGGTGAATGTGCGACCTTTTATGCCCCGTCGCCCAGTGGTAGATCGCAATAGCGATCTGTTGGCTATTGACCGACCTGTATATACCTTGTACGCTCATCCCAAGCTGTTTGATAAGTCTAATGAAGATATGGCAGAGCGACTTGCCCCAATTTTGGCAAAAGATACTGCTGAACTGGTGAAAACTTTTCAAAGCAAAAGAAGCGGAATTATACTTGCGCCAGCCTTACCAGAAGAAATTATCGATCGCGTCATCTCTTTGCGCTTAAATGGCCTGGAGTGGAATCAAAAATACTCCCGATTTTACCCGCCAGACGATTTGGTTGCTGATGTGGTGGGCTATGTAAATGTCGATCGCCGCGGTCAAGCTGGTGTGGAATACTCTCAAGAGAAGTTGTTAGAACGTCCCGTGCAAACGGTGCGGCTCAGTCGGTCGGGAAATGGGGTCTTGATGCCGGATCGGGCGCCCGAAGGTTTTTTGCATTTTGACGATTTGCGATTACAACTCACTATCGATAGCCGTCTACAACGAATTGCTCGGATTGCGCTCAAACAACAGATGGAGAAGTTTGACGCCAAACGTGGAGCGGTAATTGTCATGGATGCATTGGATGGTTCCTTACTCGCCCTTGTTTCTCAGCCTACTTACAATCCTAATGAATATGCTAAATCTGATATTTCCCTATTTAAAAACTGGACAGTAGCGGATCTTTATGAACCGGGATCGACTTTTAAGCCTTTGAATGTGGCGATCGCTCTGGAAAATGGCATCATCAAACCAGATGATATGTTTAATGACTCTGGTTCGATTCGAGTCGCTAATTACACCATCAAAAATGCGATGAATAATGGTAATGGGCGAATCAGCATCGCTCAGATTTTGCAATATTCTAGCAATATTGGCATGGTGCAAATTATCCAACGTTTAAAGCCTTCAATTTACTACAACTGGTTAGAACGCTTAGGGTTAGGACAAAAAGTTGATACAGATTTACCTTTTGAAGTCGGCGGACGCCTCAAAAGTCAAGAAGAATTTATCGCTTCGCCAATTGAAGCAGCGACTACTTCCTTTGGACAAGGCTTTTCCATGACACCCTTACAGCTAGTGCAAATGCACGGTGCTTTAGCTAATGGCGGTAAGTTAGTTACACCCCATGTAGTTCGCGGGTTGATTGATAGCAAAGGACAGATGCATGATTCACCCACTCACACCATCCCCCGCCAAATTTTTTCAACCGCAACAACTCAAAAGGTTGTGGAAATGATGGAAACTGTTGTTACTCAAGGTAGCGGTAAGCCGGCACAAATTCCGGGATATCGCATTGCTGGTAAAACTGGTACAGCCCAAAAAGCTAGTCCCAATGGCGGATACATCAAGGGTGCGAGAATGACCAGTTTCGTGGCTATTTTACCCGTGGAATCTCCTCGCTATGTAGTGTTTGCACTGGTGGATGAGCCAAAAGGAGAAAGTGCCTATGGTTCTACTGTCGCCGCGCCAATTGTGAAGTCGGTGATCGAAGCACTTATTCCTCTTGAGCAGATTCCGCCCAGTAAGGCAATTGAGGAACAGAAGGGAGTGCCGTAGGGAGTGGGGGCAGGGGAGCAGAGGGAGTCAAGAAGGGAATAGGATACAGGTTACAGGGTACAGATTATTCCCTATCACCTATCACCTGTCACCTCTCCCCTCTCCCCTAATCCCCATGCCCAATGCCTCATTCGTTTAAAACTTAATTTTTCTTTATAACCAGGGAAAGAGGTACAGAAAGCTACTGGTGTGGAAACTTAGATATTAGAGGTGAAAGTAATTTCTCACTTTTCCAAAGTACCGAAGATTCCATGCAAAGCAATTTAGTTATATTTCCTAAGACTGAGGCTGCGAAAAATAGCACGCAAACTAAAGAAAGAACAATTACCAAATACGACCGTGCTGAGGAGCAATTTATAGAATTGCTAGCAATGGAAAATTTGGATAATAAATTGAATGCAAAACCTTCAATAGCTAGTGAGTTTGAACAGTCACTCTCTATGGCAATTGAGGCTGCTTATAAAAACGATCGCTCTGATGAACAGGCTCACCGTTTTCTCCAACGGATACTTTATCGAATTAATCGACTAAAGCTGTTTTGGTACGACGATTTGCGGCATTATACCAATGAGCGATCGCTATATTTGCACTCTTGTCGCGACCAAATTGAAGCTGCTTGGCAACAGTGGGAACTAGTACAATTCGATGTGGCTGCACTACAACAACTTGATGTAAAACAAGCTTTAATTGAGCGTGCATCTGCCGATTTAAATCCGCCTTTGTCGGAGAATAGCCGCTACATTCGTGAGGAAATGACTGAAGCTGGCTATCGTCACTTGCTAGCGATCGGTTCCTTTGATGGTTTGGTGGAAGGTAGTCGCCTTTGCTACGTATTGGGTGGTGCTGCTAATGAAATCCAGTGTACGCTGGTGCGAGTACTACTAGAAGAGTACGGCAATGGTCGTTTATCCCGCAAGCACTCGACATTTTTTGCTCAAATGTTGGCTGAGTTTGGAATGAACACTGAACCGGAAGGATACTTCGATTTAGTGCCTTGGGAAGTCTTAGCTTGCGATAATCATAATTTTCTGACTACCGATCGCAAACGCTATTTTTTACGTTACAGTGGCGCGTTGACATATTTTGAGGTGGCTGGCCCTGCGACTTATAAAAACTATCTGGCGGCGGCGCAACGATTGGAACTATCAGAGGCGGCGATGGGTTATTGGGAACTACACATTAAGGAAGATGAACGCCACGGTCGTTGGATGTTAGATGATGTAGCTTTGTCTTTGGCAGAACGATATCCCAATGATGCGTGGGAACTCGTGCTTGGCTATGACCAAGAGAAACAAATGGGCGATCGCGCTGCTAGTGCTGTTGTGCGATCGATACGTGAAGCGAAATAAGCCGCTTTACTCCTATGAGCAATCCCAAAAATTATAAATAGCAGGTTATTCTTAGCATTTTAATTTGACATTTTAAGTCATTTTATTGCTGATTCTCCTGCAAACAAATTTCTTTAGCAATCCTTTGCTAAAGGAACAGTTTTTATTGCCTTAATACAAGGTAATAAATAACCTCCTATTACATTGATTATACCTTACACTTTGAGTTGCAGTCAAATGAAAGATATCTTTTTTTGTCCTGAAGAATCTAATTTCTACTCAAATTGCTTAGAAAGTTTTGTGATTAGAAATTGCCAAAATTCTGAATCTATTGTAGAGTTTGGCTCAGGAGATGGCAGCCCTGTAATTAATTCGTTATTGAGAAACAAGTTTGATGGAGTCATCCAGGGATTTGAATTAAATACTTCTGCATGGAAAGTTGCAAATTCAACCATTGATGAATACAATCTCACTAATAAATACATCATTCACAATTCATCTTTGTTTAATTCTTCTCAACCTGATGCCGAGTATCTTGTAGCCAATCCGCCCTATCTCCCTGCACCAGATAACGATATTTATATGCCACTTCTGTTTGGGGGTGTAGATGGAGCCACAATTACCAATGAGCTTTTATCGTTAGGTTATGAAAATGTGTTGGTTTTAATATCTAGCTTTTCTAATCCAATCAATACGTTGAACATAGCAAAAGAAAATGGTTATTATGTTCAAAACTTCATGGTGTTACCTTTGCAGTTCGGCTACTATAGCTCTGACCCCAAGGTAAAGAAGCACATCGAAAAACTCCAAAAAAATCAGATGGCATTTTATTCTGGCGATTATTATTTTTTAGCTGGTGTTTTATTTAAAAAATACCAGGAGTCTGTAATTGATTTATCTAATCAATTAGCTCAGGTGATGACTAGTTTGTGAAAATCAAGAACAACTTAAGTGATGTCATCCCTTGCCTAAAGTACAGATGTGTCTCTAAGCCACGCTTCGAGACATATCCTCAAAGATTTTCAACGAGCATTTTTATAAATCCATATTCCCAAGTAATCATTTTATCTGGCTGAAGTTATTGCATTAACTTCTTTGTTGTATGGCTGCACTTTTAGAGTGAGGTTTGGGCTTAAATGCAGCAAATAAAATTACACCAGCACCGAACAACAAAATAGGAAAGCCTGAAGTTGGTTCCGCTACAGAGACAGATGAGATTGGCGTCAACAGGAAGGCGTGTAATTCACCATTAACTGCACCACGACCGACAATTTGCCCATTATTATTAATGGCAGATGCCGCTGTCAAGGTAAAGCCACCCTTTGAACTAGGAGCAATCAGGTTATTTAAGTCGTACAGAGTCTGATCGCTATAAAGAAAAGCCCGCAAACCGTTGCCATCTGCGGCAAAAAAGTTATTGTTAGTGCCAGAAAACCCGACTACTTGACCCAAATTATTGATCCCCAAACCAGTACTAAACAAATCTGTAGGACGTAACCTACCAAGGTCTTGGAGTCCTGTGCTAGAACTGTACACAAAAGCACGACTATCATTTACGCCAGTGAGTCCCGAACTACCAACTACTTGTCCTAAGTCATTAACATCGTTTGCTTGACTGTAGGTGTCACCTGGCAAAGTTCCCAAGTTAGTAGTTTGTCCGTTTTCATATAGAAAAGCTCTTCCTGAATTGAGAATACCTACTGCTTGTCCCAAGTTATTTAAACCGTAAGCAACTGTACCAGGAGTTCCTATGGTGGTTGTTACACCATCGCTGTACAAAAAAGTCCCTGTACTTGCTCCCCCTACTACTTGGGTGCGATCGTTAATTGCATAAGGAATAGCATCTTGAATTGGGAGGGGTTGGGTGAGGCCATTGCTGTACAAGAAAGGGTTATTTCCAGTGTATTTATTACTATTAACCGAATTACCAACTACTTGCCCCAAGTTATTGATATCAGCCACTCCAAGTTGATTATCACCGGGCAACGGACTAATTGTTTTGAGCGAACCATTGCTGTAAAAAAAAGAATTAGAACTATATAAAGAATTAATGGCTACCTCACCTGAGTCATTAATATCTGAAGCATAACTATTGGCATCTCCCGTAAGAGCACCTAAGTCAGTGACTGAGTATAAAGATACCGCCAATGCCGACTTAGATACAGCAAGACTGATTGCAGTGAAGGTAATTGCTGCTATACAGGATTTCCACTTAAGTAAAACCATGTTACTTTTCTGTGATTTTGTATTACCCTACCAAATTACCACTGAAGAGTAGAGTGGCAAGCTGCCGTATCAGGGTAATCGCTAAATACGCCATCAACACCTAAGTTGAAAAATAGTTCATATTCACCTTGGGGATTTCCTTGAAAATCCAGTGGCAAAAAACAGTCTTCATTGCGGAAAGTCCAGACATGAACCAGTAAACTAGCCGCATGAGCATCTATAACTAAAGATGTAGGCGGTCGCAATTTACCATTGTTGTCTCTCGGAACCAGTAAATTTTTATGAATTCCTATCGCTTGTGCATATTTGGCAATTTCTTTTAAGCCTGATGCAGTAACTAAATCTGCATAAGTGCGATGCCTACGGCGGGCTTCTCTACGAGAGGCTACGCCAACGCCTACGCAACCACTTACGACAAAATCATAAGGTTTACCACTGTTATTCAGCAATTGCACTAGAGGTAAATCAGTCTTTGTGGATAAATCTTGTAAATTACCTACTTCAAAAGACTGAATAAAAATAGGTGCGTTAGCTCCCTGATAACCGTTGGCTGTTAAAGTGGCAAGTAGGGGTGCTTCTAGGGCTAACCCAATAGATTGAAAGTAAGTTGGGTGCTTAGTTTCTGGGTAAATGCCAATCGTCCGATTAATTTCGGCACTTTTAACCTTGACTAAATCGATTATTTCTTGCAGTGTGGGGATTTCAAAAAGTCCATCATAGGCGGTATTTTGCGATCGCACTTGGGGAATTCGCTCTTTGGCTCGTAGTGTTTTCAGTTCTCTTAGGGTAAAGTCTTCAGTAAACCAGCCAGTTTTTGATTCGCCATCAATTATTTTAGTGGTTTGAAGATGAGCAAATTCTGCATGGCTTGCAACGTCGGTGGTTTCAGAAATCTCATTTTCGTGACGAGCAATTAAAATACCATCTTTGGTGGAAACTAAATCAGGTTCAATATAATCAGCCCCAAGTGCGATCGCTAATTCATAAGCAGCTAAAGTATGTTCTGGACGATAGCCGCTAGCACCTCGGTGTGCAATGATAATTGGAGATGTATCTTGCAAAGTTGTAGTCATTACTTTACTCACCTAAGTAGGACAACGTAAACAATTAAAGGTTTGTAGTGAGGGCTTTGCTACTCAACCTACAATTATTTTTCACTTAATTTTAAATAAATTAAGACAAATAAAACTCTCTTTAGATAGTTGTAATTTTTCATTAGTAATAGTTTCAAGAGTCTTTACATTTAATAATATAGTTATGTTCATTCACACTGAATGACTTGTTGGCTGATAATTTAATTATTCAAATCTACGGTGTTAATACACTAAATCGATAAAGTTTTAGTAATATTTAAAAAACTAATATCGAACAATAAGTATTGCTATTAAATAATAAATCTGTCATATTTAAGAATCTTATTTGATCCCTCCTTTAATCCTATTGTGTTTAACACATCCTATAGGATTAATATTTGTCTCTTCAAAAAACTCAGTATATATCTATTTTTTTCTTCCGTGTTCCTTACCTATGCAAGTAAATTCAGAAATGAAATCGGATTTATAGATAATTAATTTGTTTCATTGTTCAATAATAGGAATTAGATCGTGAATAGTCTACAATCTGCTCAACCTCCAAAACTTGATAGTTGTAACAACCAAGCGATCCTCAATTACTTTGAGAATGCTTGGCAACTGGAAGATATATTATTGAAAAGTCTAGTTGGGGAAGAGACATTTTATCTCAATCCTGACCCTTTGAGAAATCCTCTAATTTTTTACCTGGGACATTCGGCAATTTTCTACATCAATAAATTAATTCAGGTAGGGTTATTAGAAAAACGCCTCAATCCAGAGTATGAAATTTTGTTTGAAATTGGAGTAGATCCAGAAAAACCAGAAGAATTGAATGCAGCGATCGCTCATTTGCAATGGCCGCAAGTTTCACAAACTTGGGAGTATCGAGAACAAGCATATTCCGTAATTTACGAACTAATTAAGACAACCCCAATTACTCTGCCAATTCATCCCAATCATTCTCTTTGGGCTTTAATGATGGGGATTGAACACCAGCGTATTCACATTGAAACTTCTTCGATGTTAATTCGCCAATTACCAATTGAGAGAGTAAAACGTCCTCAAAATTGGCAATATGCTCCTTTTAATGGTTACACTTCTCAGAACGAAATGCTCGAAGTCGCCGGTGGAGTAGTAAAACTCGGAAAAGCCTTAGATGATTCGACTTATGGATGGGATATTGATTATGGCGATCGCACTGTTGAAGTTGCACCCTTTTTCGCCAGCAAATATTTGATTACTAATGGCGAATTTATCTATTTTGTCAAAGCTGGTGGTTACGAAAATCAAGACTATTGGGATGAAGAATCTTGGAATTGGAAAACTCGATACAATATTCAATGTCCCAAATTTTGGTTACATGAAAATGGTAGCTACAAATATCGAGCCATGTTTGATGAAATTGACTTACCTCTAGACTGGCCTGTGGAAGTCAATCATTATGAAGCAATGGCTTATTGTCGTTGGCAAGGTAAAGATACTCGCTTAATGAGTGAACCAGAATACCATTTAGCAACTTATGGTAATAGTTCATTAGATGATGTCGAAAATTATAATCTCAATTTAAAATTTGGTTCACCTAGTCCCGTTGGAATGTTAGAAACAGCCAAAAGCTCTTCGGGATTGTGCGATTTACGTGGGAATGTCTGGGAATGGTTGAGTAATAACTTAAACCCTCTTCCAGGATATCAACCTCATTTTCTTTATGAAGATAATTCTGCAATATTTTTTGATGATAAACATCAAATGATGTTAGGAGGATGTTGGATAACTAATGGTACAGAAGCTTTAAAATATTACCGCAACTGGTTCCGTCCCAATTTTTATCAACATGCTGGTTTTCGGATTGTTCAAGATATGAAAGATTAATAGAATATGCCTCAGTCACATACTATAAGGTTACAGAGATGCAAAAGTTTTTGAATTTCTGTTCTGAGATCGAATTCTATCTCAAGATCGCTATTAGTTGTACGATTGTTCAGCAGGTATTTTATTTGCTGTTAAACAATATCGAGATCGACTTGATAACGCAGGTGCTATTGTACTGGCTCCTTGGTTCTATCTCATTTTATAGTATTGGCATTTTCATTGAAAAAGGAATCAAAAATAACGATGTTTTAAGAGATAAGCTGACTGCAAGAGTCAAGACAGTTAAAAATCAACCATTTCCTTCTTTTACTGTCCAAGGCATCATAACAGGAGAAATTAAAGCTTTTCTATCAGCATTAATTATTCTATATCTAGCTCCAGAGGTTCATAGAGGAAATAGCTTACTCTTAAACTTTGGATGGTTCTTGATGAGAATAGTTGCTGCTGATTTCTGTTTTTATGTTGCTCATCGTCTCTTGCACACAAGATTCTTGCAGAAAATCCATCTTAAACATCATGAGTTTCGTGACTCATCAAGTTTTGTTGCTGGACACAAGAGTTTGGTTGAATATATTATTGTTGCGATCGCTGATGTTTTACCTATTTTTATATTTGGATATGACATCACTCAATTGTGTGCATGGAGCATTATAGGCAATGCTTACAACTTAGAAGGTCATAGTTCTTTGTCAGTATTTTTCATTCCATCAGATTTCCACGATCTTCATCACACTTGTTTTAATGGAAACTATGGTATTCAGGGATTCTGGGACAGAATATTTAACACACTGAATCCTCCTACCAAGAAGCCGGGAATTATGTTTCCCGTGAGTTTTATCGAGCATATAACTATTCAGTCATCTATGAATAATGACACCGAAAAAATGTAATTCTTGTAAAGACGGCGATTCATCGCGTCTCTTGTCTTAACCGAACAGTATTGCCTCAAGGTTCTCATGCAGATATCTGGAGTTGAGCAATTACGGCATTATTAGCAGATTTAGGTAAATTAGGCAATCAACTAAGTTTTGTCTTTGGGATGCCTCCCAAAATGACAAAATAATGATATTATCGAACGCCCCGATCGAGATACTTCTAGGACTTACGCACGGGTAACGGAAAACGAACCACAGAGGGCGCAGAGTTCACGGAGGAATGAGAGTTTGAGAGGGTTTTTGCGTAAGTCCTAACTTCCTTACGTTTGGAATTATATTATCGCTACCCACCTAATGATAGGATTTTTCTTACTACCGGATTTTAAATAATCATAAATTCTAAACATAACACAGTTAATGGTACAGTTTAGATTGGATTAATCTGAACTTCCTTTACCTTTTAATTGCAGTATGGAAAAAGATATGAAATTATGCTGACCGGATTAGTATAACTTTACCAACTAAAAATTCTAGATTCTAAAGGCACTAACAGGACAGGAAAAATCAACATTCTCTATGCGATCGCATTTTCTATGGATGTCAAGAAACATTATTCAATAAATTAGTTTGATGCCACCTGAAAATACCTTGCGTTTCAAAGGAATAATACTGCTTATTTTTGTAATTCCGCGAACAAATATTGCGCGATCGCTATGGAGAGTACATTGCAGATTATCTTAAAATCTTAAGCAAATGATATTATTTAGAATGCATCTATCTATGGATTCTAAATAATATCTATAGCGGCATGAAAAATAATTCTGCGTAATTTAAAAATCATTCTAGAGACGTTACATTGCAACGTCTCTACATTCAGATCCTTGTTTTGCTTAAGCCTTTTTCAACCAGCTAAACATAGCGCGTAAATCTTTACCAACTTCCTCAATTTTGTGTTCAGCTTCTTTACGACGCATGGCGGTAAATCCTGGTTTACCAGCTTGGTTTTCGAGAACGAATTCTCGTGCAAATTGCCCAGATTGAATTTCGCTAAGAATCTTCTGCATTTCAGCTTTGGTTTGTTCGGTGACAATCCGCGGCCCACGGGTATAATCGCCATATTCAGCAGTGTTAGAAATGCTGTCGCGCATCTTGGCTAAACCACCTTCCACAACCAAGTCAACAATCAGCTTGACTTCATGCAGACATTCAAAATAAGCCAATTCTGGTTGATAACCAGCTTCTACTAAAGTTTCAAATCCAGCTTTAATTAAAGCACTCAAACCACCGCACAATACGGCTTGTTCGCCAAATAAATCTGTTTCGGTTTCTTCGCGGAAAGTAGTTTCGAGAACACCAGCGCGAGTACCACCAATACCTTTAGCGTAAGACATGGCGCGATCGCGTGCCTGACCACTAGCATCTTGATAAACTGCAAACAGCGCTGGGACACCTTCCCCACCTTCATAAGTCCGCCGTACCAAATGCCCCGGCCCTTTTGGTGCTACCATCACCACATCTACATTATCTGGTGGTACAACTTGCCCAAAGTGAATATTGAAGCCGTGGGCAAAGGCTAACACATTCCCTTCTTCTAAATTTGGTTCAATCTCGTTTTTGTAAATCGTTTTTTGAACTTCATCAGGTAACAAAATCATGATGAAATCAGCAGCATTGGCAGCATCTGCGACATTCTTCACAGTTAACCCAGCAGCTTCAGCTTTTGCTACTGACTTACTACCCGGATATAGTCCCACAATCACATTCAAACCACTATCTTTGAGATTGAGAGCGTGGGCATGACCTTGAGAACCATAGCCGATGATAGCAATAGTTTTTCCAGCCAAAAGGTCTAAATTGGCATCTTCGTCATAGTACATCCGGGCCATAGAAGCATCTCCTGTCAGCAAGCATCGTCATTTATTGGCAGGCTTACGATTGTACCTCAAATTGAGTAACACAGATGAACTATGAGCCATTGAATTTATCCGTTTCAAGTGAAGTTTGAAGGGGAAACAACGAACCACAGAGGCGCAGAGGGCACAGAGTCAGAGAAAAAAAGAGATGCTCATAAAACCTTTAGAATTTTTTTCTCCTTCTCTCTGTGTTCTCTGTGCCTCTGCGGTTCGTTCTTTAACCCCGCCAGAGGGGCAACAAATAACTATGCCCAATGCCCAATCCTGTTACATAAATCGCAACAATCCAGGTTTTGAATTTTTATTCAGTAATACTGGGGTTAACTTCATCTATCTAGGGGTAGATTATGTATACTGCGACGAAATTACCGCGCACATCTGCTTTATTTATAAGTGCGTTATTGGGAGGATTGATTTTCACCAGTTGCGCCTCTTCCGAACAGACGGCAAATAAGGCTGCACCTCAAATTGCAGCCAATGGCGCGGTAAATCAATTATCTGCTCGTGAAAGCAGTATTTCCCAAAAGGCGGAAACTGCACCAATAAACCGTTCTCGTCCCCAACTGATCAAAAAGGCAGCAATCTCTTTGACTGTCAACTCTGTAGATAAGACTGTTGATGCTGTTTCGCAAATTATCAATCAACAGCAAGGAGATTTAATCGGGTTGAAACAACAACAACCTAAAAATGACAACCCGCGTTACACAGCAACAATCCAATTGCGGATACCAGAGGATCGGCTAGAACCTACCCTAGAACAACTAGCTAAATTGGGCACTGTCGAGAGTCGTAATATCACTGCCGAGGATGTAGGCGATCGCCTGGTGGATTTTCAAGCCAGATTAACCAATTTACAAAAAACTGAAGCTAATTTGCAAAAAATTATGGATCGGGCTGGTTCTGTCAGAGATGTGCTTAGTGTTGCCCAAGAATTGAGTAATGTCCGCCAAACCATAGAACAAATTGATGCCCAACTAAAAAGCTTACAAAATCAAGTTGCTTATTCCACTATCACGCTGAACCTAGAAGCAGCAGTTTCTAGTACCAGTCCCCAACCTGCCTTGGGTTTGCAAGTTAAGGAAACTTGGAATAACTCTACCCATTCTTTGAGTGCATTTTCCGTTGGCTTACTTAAACTGGGTATTTGGTTAATTGTTTACAGCCCCTATTTGTTAATTTTTGTTGCTCTTATCTATGGCTTTAGGCGTTGGCGGCGAACTCATTTACCACGTTTGCCACAAACACCAGAGTCAACTAGTTCTGACTAAACTTGCATAAATTCTACATCTACCTTTGATAAATCTACACAGATAAAGAGGGATTGAAAGATTCCAAACTCTTATTGTCTGTACCTTTCTCTTAAAAAATTTTGTTTATCCTGTAGTCTCAATTACTTTAATACTTTTTCAAATGTAAAGAGCAATACAAAATATATGATGACAATTTTGATACAAATCTGTTAAGAATAGTTACAATAGTCGGCATACGCGATAATATTTCTTATGGTAAATTCACTTGACAATAATCCACCCCATCAAGTTGTTATTGTTGGCGGTGGTTTTGGTGGACTTTATGCAGCAAAAACACTCGCCAAAGCGGCAGTAAACGTTACTCTGATTGATAAACGTAACTTTCATCTATTTCAACCCCTTTTATATCAAGTCGCCACAGGTGCGCTATCTCCTGCTGATATCTCCTCACCGTTGCGTTCTGTCCTCAGCAAGAGCAAGAATACGAAAGTGCTGCTGGGAGAGGTGAATAATATCGATCCACAATCAAAACAAGTGATTGTGGGCGACGAAGCAATAGCTTACGATACGTTAATTGTCGCCACAGGTGCGAAGCATTCCTACTTTGGCAAAGATAACTGGGAAGAATTCGCCCCCGGCTTGAAAACTGTAGAAGATGCCATAGAAATGCGTAGCCGGATTTTTTCAGCCTTTGAAGCCGCAGAAAATGAAACCGATCCAGAAAAACGTCGTGCTTGGTTAACTTTTGTAATTGTGGGTGGCGGCCCAACAGGTGTAGAGTTAGCTGGTGCGATCGCAGAATTGGCAAACCAAACTCTCAAAGAAGATTTCCGCAACATTGACACCTCAGAAGCGAAGATTTTGCTATTAGAAGGTTTGGATCGGATTTTGCCACCCTTTGCACCAGAGTTATCACAAGAAGCGGAAGCATCCTTGACGCGCTTAGGGGTGATTGTGCAGACAAAAACACTGGTAACGAATATTGAAAATGATACTGTTAGCCTCAAACAAGGCGAAGAAGTTAAAGAAATTGCTTCAAAAACGGTATTATGGGCAGCAGGTGTAAAAGCTTCCGCAATGGGAAAAGTGCTAGCAGAACGCACAGGTGCTGAGTGCGATCGCGCTGGACGGATTATCGTTGAACCTGACTTGAGTATTAAGGGACATCCCAATATTTTTGTAGTTGGCGACTTAGCAAATTTTTCTCATCAAAATGGTAAACCCCTACCTGGTGTTGCACCTGTAGCGAAGCAAGAAGGTGAATATGTAGCAGCATTAGTCCAAAAGCGGCTTGCAGGTAAAAATTTACCACCCTTTGCTTATACCGATCATGGTAGTTTGGCGATGATTGGGCACAATTCTGCTGTGGTAGATTTGGGCTTTACCAAGCTGAAAGGTTTCGTTGCATGGCTGTTTTGGCTATTTATTCACATCTACTTCTTAATTGAATTTAACAACAAATTAGTAGTAATGATTCAGTGGGCATGGAGCTATTTCACCCGTAATCGTGGAGCAAGATTGATTACAGGAAGAGAAACCATCACGGAGTTTGTAATTAGCGATCGCAACAATTATTCAGCTGAGAATAAACAGCCGGTAAATGTCTAATTGGGAAGAGGTGATAGGTGACAGGTAGCAGGTGATAGGGAATAATCTGTACCCTGTAACCTTTACCCTATTCCCTTCTTCACTCTCCATAACAAAGTTATCGCCCTCATAAATTAGCAGTAAGCTATTTGAGGGCGTTTTTTCATAATCTACATAATGGCAACTATTAACGACAACTACCTGAAGCTGAAAGCGGGTTATCTGTTTCCAGAAATTGCTCGGCGGGTGAATGTCTTTGCAGAAGCAAATCCTGATGCTAAAATCATCCGTTTGGGCATTGGCGATGTCACCGAACCGCTGCCAGAGGCTTGCCGCACAGCGATGATTAAAGCTGTGGAAGAAATGGGCGATCGCAATACCTTCAAAGGCTACGGCCCTGAGCAAGGCTACGCATGGTTGCGGGAAAAAATTGCTACTCAAGATTTCCAAGCACAGGGAGCCGATATAGATGCCTCAGAAATCTTTATCTCCGATGGTTCCAAGTGCGACACAGGCAACATTCTAGAAATCTTTGGTCATGACAATATAATTGCCGTAACTGACCCAGTTTATCCCGTGTATGTAGACACCAACGTTATGGTGGGAAATACTGGGGATGCCAACGATAAAGGCGAATTTGAGGGTTTAGTTTATCTACCAATTACGGCTGATAACAACTTCACCGCCGAAATTCCCTCAAAGAAAGTTGATTTAATTTATCTCTGCTTTCCCAATAACCCCACTGGCGCAACTGCTACTAAGGAATATCTCAAAGCATGGGTAGACTATGCCAAAGCTAATAACTCAATTATTTTCTTTGATGCAGCCTACGAAGCTTATATTACCGATCCGTCGATTCCTCACTCAATTTATGAAATTGAAGGTGCAAGAGAAGTTGCGATCGAATTTCGGTCTTTCTCCAAGAATGCAGGTTTTACAGGAACTCGTTGCGCGTTAACCGTAGTACCGAAGACACTCACAGCAAAAGCCGCCGATGGTTCCGATGTCGAACTATGGAAACTCTGGAATCGTCGCCAGTCTACCAAATTCAACGGTGTTTCTTACATCGTCCAACGAGGAGCCGAAGCGGTTTACTCTGAAGAAGGACAAGCGCAAATCAAAGGATTGGTGAGTTTCTATTTAGAAAACGCCAAAATTATCCGCGAGAAACTCACAGCCGCAGGATTATCAGTTTATGGTGGTGTGAATGCACCTTACGTTTGGGTAAAAACGCCTAATAGTTTATCCAGTTGGGAATTCTTTGATAAGCTGCTGCAAAATGTCAACGTTGTCGGGACACCTGGTTCTGGCTTTGGTGCTGCGGGTGAAGGTTACTTCCGCATTTCGGCGTTTAACAGCCGGGAGAATGTGGAAGAGGCGATGAAGCGGATTGCAGAAAAGTTTAAAGTGTAGAGCGATCGCTTTTAGCTGCTTTTGTTAAACTCATTCTATTAATCTAAAGGTTACGGTGGGCTATATTATCCACCGCAACCTGATAGATAATTATTAAAAATCAGCTTACTTGTATTCTGGTTATGACTTCTGCCATCCCCGTTTTTAAACCTGTTAGCCAGATGCAGTTAGCACCTGGTAGCACGGTGACAATTCCAGATGTTAGCTGGGAAGAATTTGAATCTATATTACAAGAATTGGGAGAAAAAAGAACTACACGAATTGCCTACAGCCAGGGTACTTTAGAAATTATGGCTCCTTTACCAGACCATGAAATTCCCAAAGATTTAATTTCTGATATTGTCAAAATATTGCTGAAAGCTAAAGATATCAGATATCAACCTTTTGGTTCCACCACCTTTAAACGACAAGGTGTAGCAGGAGTTGAACCTGATGCTTGCTTTTACATTCAGAATTATCAACAAATGATTGGCCATCGCCGCTTGCAACCTGATGATCCGCCGCCAGATTTAGCGATTGAGACTGATGTAACATCAAAAACTACTCTTGATGCTTATGAAGCTATTGGAGTCCCAGAATTATGGGTTTACGATAGTGGGAGTCTTTCTATTTATTTGCTGAGAGATGGGAAATACATAAAATCTAATACCAGTCATAATTTTGAAGATATAGCTATTACTCAAATTATCCCTGCTGCGGTGGAACGTAGTTGGCAAGTAGGAAGTTTTCAAGCTTTAGAAGAATTGGAAGCGATGGTTTAGTAAATAATAAAGTAGCTGCCGGATGGTATAAAAATAATTAATTTAATCTCAAAGATAAGCATTATCGAATAAATTTGTTTAGCTCCTCAACTAAAAGATGTACTGTTGTTGAAGGATTATCACTTTCTGGATTAGAAGGGTTATATTGCTTGAGAAGACTTTTAGCGTGTTTGATGGCAGTAGATTGCCGATTTTCTATTTCTTCATAGATGGTTGCACTATTTTTTTTATATTTGTATCCAAGCAATTTCTCTAATTTATCGATGTAATCCTTGCGAGGAAGTCCAGTATTTAAAAACTCAAAATGCAATACATACCATAACTCAAAAGCTTCATTAGAATAAGCAACTTTAAAACCTTCTCTTTCAGCGTTTGCAATGGCGTTGTTAAAATCTTGCTTAGGCCAATCATCCCTATCAAATACGCACCAAATTTGATCGTAATCTCCTTGAGCTTTTAATTCTTTAGCTTCTTGTACTAGTTTACTTGGATTGTATCCAAATCCTTTAACATCAATTTTCTTCACAGTCGTGGAAACGCGAAAGCTCATGAAGTAATTTGGCTCGGTTTTTTCACCTTCACAAACAATTAAAAATATTTGCCTAAGTTCTCTTGTTTCAACTTTTCTATCGGTATATCCACGAGATGATGATCTCCTTGAATTATTTCTAGGCATTAGGCTCACCAATAAATGGAATAGCACCATATCTGCCTTTAAGATAGTCACTTTCAAAAGAGGCATCATTCCGTATTTTATATTCAACTAAGGAATATAAATCTGTAGCACCATATTTGTTTTTCTCAGTAAACCAAATCTGATCTCTCCGAAAGATTTTATTACTAAGCAAATTGGTGTCATCAGTCATAAATATTAGTTGTGCATTATTAGAATTTGTCTTTTTGGAGTTAAATAATTCAACAATTGCTTTACTGATTAGCGGGTGAAGTCTCGCATCCAATTCATCAAATATCAAAATTTTGCCATATTTAAGAGTATCTACCAAAAGTCCAGCAATAGAAATTATTTTTTTAGTTCCCTCCGACTCTTGATTTTCTAAATCGAAGAACTTTATAGAAACATAATTACCTTTTTTGTCAAATTTTTGATGCCCTGTCTTAATTAAATTTTCTGTTTTAAAATGATAAGAGCTTTGTTCTATAGGAATAATTTCTGCTTGCTTTATTCTTATTTGTTTAATACCTAAATCTAGTTGTTTAATTAACTGAATTATTTCTGATTTATTATCATTATTCCTGGCTAAATAACTTACTGTATGAATCAAATGCTCTTGATCATCTAAACCTGAAACTATATTTACTTTTTTTGTAAGCCAATCTAGTATTCTCTCAGCTATTTCAACATTAAATTGAGCAGCTACTGATAGAAAAAGTGCATTACTCCTAGTTTTTGGGTAAATACCCTGAGCTTTAAACTTTTTAGATAGATATTTTAGCTTACGCGAATTCCCTTCAGAAACTCGCTCAAAAAGAGGAGTTTTCCTTGTGTTAGGAACGTAAGATAGCCACTCAGAAATAACTCTTTTTTGATTAGCTTGAAACCCATATATATACTTTGTAGCATCTAATAGAAACACAATTTCAAAAAAAGATGGTTGTGCTTCAGTTTCTGTACTTAGCTCAAATGGCTCAACTCCTATTTTTTCTGTACTTTGAGTTTCCTTAGAGGAATTAATCATAAACCACTTCATGAAGCTCAAAGCTTTCGCAAGATTACTTTTGCCACTGGCATTAGCACCATAAATTGCAGCACTTTTGAGTAATTTTAGATCATCGTCTATTGCAAAAACGTTGTTTTCATCAAGTTCCTTTTCTTTGGCAACAATATTGGCAGCCACCATACTAAAGGTTACTTTATCCTTAAAGGATCGGTAATTACCAATACTAAACTCTATGAGCATAGTAACTTTTTATCCTAAACAGCATATTTGTGAAACGATCGCAAATATATAAGTTAAGCATAGCGGTTATCGCACATAAAATATGGCTACTCTGACTATGTGATGCCTACAGCGGTAAACTATACACTTTCCCAATTATCGATTTATGCAATCAATAAATTATTTCTGAGAATTACTTCCTCCTTCTTCTCTATCATCAGGTAAATCAATTTTTGGTTGCCCATAATTAGCCAAAGTCACCCCTTCTTCTAAATATATAGCAGAGTATTTGCTCAACCCGATACGCTGTGCAGAGTAAATTCCTGAATGACCTGAAAATAAATAGCTCACTATACAGCCAATACCAATAAATACCCCCGATTCCAGACCAAATAGTTCAATTCCCATTAATGTGGATGCTATAGGTGTATTTGCTGCACCTGCAAATACACCCACAAATCCCATTCCTGCTAAGAGTGGTGCAGGTAATGCTAAAAGCAACGATAAAGCATTACCTAAAGTTGCACCAATAAAAAATAAAGGTGTCACTTCTCCTCCTTTAAAACCTGCTCCTAAAGTTAAAGCAGTCAGACCTAATTTTGCAGCAAAATCCCAAGGAGGTAACTGAGTGAAAAAAGAATCAACAATAGTTGGAATACCAAGCCCAATGTATTTGGTTGTACCACTCAATCCAACAATTACTCCTATCATTGCACCGCCGATAAAAGGACGCATTGGAGGATAAGATATTTTTGTTTTAAATAAGTGGCTAATTTGGTGAGTTACTTTCGCAAAAAATCTTGCGACAATTCCAAAAATTGCACCTGCGATAATGGCAGAAATCAATCCCCAAATTGTGAGCGTCGGTATAGAGGGAGCGTGTCGGTATGCGGTATGATGTAAACCTAATAGTAAGGTGACTTGATTTCCAACGATCGCAGCAATTAAAGAAGGAAAAAGAGCATCATAATGAATCTTCCCAATTGCTAAAACTTCTAGACCAAATACGGTTCCAGCTAAGGGAGTACCGAAAACTGAAGCGAATCCTCCACTGATACCTGCTGTTAAGAGAATTCGCCGATTAGCCCCTTGAAAACGCAATATTTTAGTTAACTGGTCTGCCAAAGAAGCACCCATTTGTAATGCTGTCCCTTCACGACCGGCTGAACCACCAAAAAAATGCGTCAGGTCTGTTCCTAGTAAAACTAGAGGAGCCATACGGAAGGGAATAATATTTTTAGGATTATGAATTTCTTCCAGTAAAAGGTTATTTCCAGCTTCTACAGTCCGCCCAAATTGATGATAAATCCAACCACTCAAGAAGCCGCCAAGGGGAAGCAAGGCGATAATCCAGCGATGTGATTCCCGCCAATCAGTTGCCCATTCTAATGATGCTAAAAGAGCCGCAGAGGCAGTTCCAGCAAGAATGCCAACGACAAAGGAAATAGGCAACCACTTGATTAGATGAGGTAACGCAATAAATGGTTCAAACTGACGAAAGTGTTTCATACCATGACTCCTTGAAGTGCGATTTGTAGACAAATACTTTCTACAGGGGAGTCAGGTAATGCATTTAGCCAAGCCCTACTCTCCCGCAGTCAGCAAGGAAAGTAGGAGCCATCAGCCTTCCAGAAGAGAGTTTATCGCGCTGGAAAGGCGGTTTTGGCGAGCTCCATCGCCGTTGATAGTTTAATCAAATTAATAATACCATTTTTGCTGTGGCTCAATATCTTTGGTATTCTACGATATAGATAAATAATGTGTATCATTGGCGGTATTATATGCTGCCATCATCAGAAACTAATTCTCAGCCTGTTAAAGATTCTCAGACAAAACTAGATCGATTTTTAGTTTGTGGGCTAGGAAGTTTGGGTCAGCATTGTGTTGCAGTCTTGAAAGAGTATGGTGCTATTGTCAATGCTATCGATCTAGAACAACCCAAAAATTTGCAGGTATCAAATTTATCAAGTTTATTAGAACAGTTATTAATCGGAGATTGCCGTCAAACCAGTATTTTAGAACAAGCAAATATTTCTCAGTGCCGAACTGTACTTTTAGTCACTGGTAATGAACGGGTAAATATAGAAGCGGCCTTTGCAGCGAGGCTTTCAAATCCTCAAGTTCGCCTAGTTGTACGTTCTGACAAACAAAATCTCAATGAACTTTTAAGTCAAACACTTGGTAATTTTATTGCCTTTGAACCGAATCAAATTTCTGCTTCTGGCTTTGCTGTTGCAGCCCTTGGAGATGATAATCTCGGATATTTCCAACTGGAGGAACGCCAATTTCGGGTAGTAAAGCGTCAGATTAAAACGAGTGATAATTGGGGCAATAAATGGCGTATATATGAACTAAATACCTTATATCGTCGGGTATTAAATCACGCTAATGATTCATCTCCCTTGCCTAAAGAATTTCATCAGTGGGAACCAGAAGCGAGGTTACACCCAGGTGATACGATTATTTATATCGAAGTCACAGAGCAAGTTAAAAGTTTGAAGCAACTTGCTACTGTGCGTCAATACAACTGGCAGCAGTTATGGCAAGAGATTGTATTAGAGAAAGCTTGGAATAATTTCAAACAGAAAATAGCATATATTTCACGAACATTCTATCATTATCAGAGTTTGCGCGTGGCAATTATCTGTGGACTTACAGTACTTTTTCTTTGGTTTTTTGGAACAATTATCTATATCTTAAATTATCCTGGAACTAATATAATAGAAGCATTTTATGCTATTGCTGTCTTGCTTTTAGGAGGATACGGAGATATATTTGGCGGTGTAAATTTTAAAACGCCACCAGATCCAGCGCAAAATATGCCAGGTTGGTTACGATTGTTTAGTCTCGCACTAACTTTAACGGGTATAGGTTTTGTTGGGGTTTTATATGCGTTGCTAACTGATACTTTGTTAAGTTCAAGGTTTCAGTTTTTCAATAGTTACCAGCCATCAATTCCTCAAAAAGACCACGTTATACTTATTGGATTAAATCGAGTTGGCCAGCGAGTCGCGGCTTTATTACAAGAATTCAAGCAACCTTTAGTAGGTATTAGCAGCACAGCACTAAACGCCGATTTTCTCAACAAAATACCACTGATTATTGATAATATTGCCGATGCTCTAGGCAAGGTAAATCTTGCTAATAGTAAAAGTGTCGTTGTCGTTACAGATGATGATATGGAGAATCTGGAAATAGCTTTGATGGCATACGCTAAGAGTCCTACAACTCGTGTGATTATTCGGACTTACGACCAATATTTTCGTGATAATGTAGCACGGTTGTTTCCTTATGCTCAAGTTATTTGCACCTCTGCTATTTCAGCGGAAGTATTTGCGGCTGCGGCTTTTGGAGAAAATATTCTCAGCTTGTTTAACTTCGATACTCAAACTATTTTGGTAGTAGAGTACATGATTGAGGCTGGAGATACACTGAATGGATTACTATTGGCTGAGGTTGCTTATGGTTATGGAGTTGTACCAATTTTATATCAAAGTCTTAAGCGATCGCCTGTTAAGTTAATGCCTGCCGATCATACACAACTTGCTATTGGCGATCGCCTGATTGTTCTAGCAAATAGTAATAGTCTCCAGCGGATTGAGCGAGGTGAAATGTTTCCTCGAACTTGGCAAGTACAAATCGATAAAGTTTTAGCTCAAGATGCTATTTTTGATGGTGCAAATGAAATAAGTATAATATCGGGATGTAATATTGGCACAGCTAGAGAGTTAATGCATAATTTACCTGGACTGCTACCAACGGCATTATATAAACAACAAGCTCTGCTACTAGTAAGAAGACTTAGTAAATTAAGAGTTACAGCCCGGTTGAAATCATTCGTTGAGGATACAGGGGATTAGGGATTAGGGACTGGGTACTGGGTACTGGGTATTAGAGGATGTTTGAAAAGTCTTGTTGTTGGTAGCAAAAAGTTTTAGATCCCCCTAAATCCCCCTTAAAAAGGGGGACTTTGACTCTGGTTCCCCCTTTTTTACTATCCATTACCCGGATCTTTCTTAACATTCGTGAGAGTATTCACTCAGGCTTTTATAACCCTTATTGGTTCGTTGTTTATTCTCAATAAAAACGCAGTTTTAGCGAGAATATTAAAAGCGAATTTGTCAAGTATGCCTAACTATTCAGTGTCTAAGACGGCTATAGAGCATAGGTTTCAAGATTGTAAAGAAAGATGTGACTAATGGATAGCTTTTTTAAGGGGGGTTAGGGGGGATCTAAACGCTGTGAGGCAACTCTCAAAGACTTGTGTGTACACCGTAGCCTTTATAAGGGAGAGGGATTGAGGGTGAGGTAAAGCAGAGACATAAATTGTATGTTATTTAATTCTTATTCCTTACCCTTTAGGACTTACGCAAAAACCCTCTCAAACTCTCATTCCTCCGTGAACTCTGCGCCCTCTGTGGTTCGTTTTCCGTTACCCGTGCGTAAGTCCTACCCTTCTCCTTCCCTATATTTGTAAATATTTTTTTCTATTAATTACCAGCAATAAGACAGCAGCGATCGCAAACAAGCTCCCAGTTATAAATGTCGCCTTTGCTCCTAGTGTTTGCCACAACCCACCAGCTAGCAAACTAGCAGGTAAAAGGGCTAATCCTACAGCTAAATTCAGGAATCCAAAAGCAGTGCCGCGCAGATTTGCAGGGATACTATTTGCCACTAGCGCCAACAGCAATCCTTTACTCATACCCAAATGCAAACCATAAAGGGCAAACAATCCCCAGACTTGCCAAGGTGTCTGCACAAAAGCAAAACCCAGATACACTACAGCGTATAGGAGAAATCCGCCTACCAGTAGCCCAAATTTACCCACGCGATCGGAAAGTATTCCTATTGGGTAGGCACTGAATGAGTAGGTGATGTTCATCATCATTAATGTCAATGGGATAAGTGAGGCAGAAATACCTGTTTGTTCAGCTCGCAGCAACAAAAAAGCATTACTGGAGTTTCCTAAATTGAATAGCAGGGCCACTACTACAAGTACCCAGTATCCTTTACCCAAACTGCGTAAAGCTTGCCATTGCAGAGGGTTGCTTCGGTTCCCTTGAATTTCACTTGTTTTTGGTTCGCGCACTCCCACTGCTAATAAAGCCACTGCGAAGAATCCAGGGATGAGTGCTAGCCAAAAAATCAGGCGGAAGTTGTTTTGGGAAGCAGCCATCAGGGCAAATGCTGCCAAAGGCCCCAAAAATGCTCCGATAGTATCGAGGGATTGACGCAATCCATAAGCTGCACCGCGTACCTCTGCGTTAGTGGAATCGGCAACTAAAGCATCGCGGGGTGCTACCCGGATACCTTTGCCAATGCGATCGCCAAATCGAGCTATTAACACCCCAGTTGGACTAGTAGCTACAGCAAATAGAGGTTTCACAAAGGTTGATAATCCGTAGCCAAACACCGCTAATCCTTTACGATGTCCCAAGTAATCACTCAATACTCCCGAAAAGACTTTTAAAATTGAAGCTGTCGCCTCTGCAATACCTTCAATGATGCCGACAGTCAAAATATCCGCCCCTAAAACTGATACTAGAAATAAGGGCAACACAGAATGAATCATCTCGGAACTAATATCTGTCAACAGACTGACAAACCCTAAAACCCAAACAGTCCGAGGAATTTTCTGGACAAATTTATTTTGTAGCTGCATATTGCCTATTTCTGCTACATCTATATTGATAAATATGTACACCCTTACAGCCGATTTATTTGCTGCAAATATTTTTGAAAATAGTATTACTACATCAGTTCTATAATTCTTGAGAACCAATAGGTGATTTCTGCATCGCTGAAGGTAGTCAATCGGGCAATTTCTCTCGCTATCTGATAGGCTTTCTCACCTTGAGGATGTTGAGCCAAACCAGCATGATTCAGTAAAACAGTTTTCAAATCCCCTGGATATGCAGGTAAGTGACAATTCCCCTGAGGTTCCATCCTTTGGATAATCGGACTCCAGTCAATGCTGCCAACTTGATAGTTCACATTCATAAATTCTTCTAAATGCAACAGATGTTTCATTAATCAACCTAACAATAAATTAAATTGAATGCAACACTTGTTACAATACGTCTATGGATAGAGAAGCTTGGAACCTATTAGTCTACAAAGTACCCGCACAGCCTTCGACGCAGCGGGTGTATGTTTGGCGTAAGCTTAAGGGATTAGGCGCACTTTATTTACAGCAGTCGGTATGCTTGCTACCACAACGAAAAGACTTGCAGAGCCATTTGGAAGAATTAAAAGCGGATATTATAGCAGGTGGCGGTGAAGCAGATTTGTTAACTATTTGGATTGACGAACCTCAGCAAAATGCTATGTTAATAGAGCGTTTTCAACAGCAGGCAGACCAAGAATATCAAGAGTTTTTGGGGCAATGTCGGGATTTGCATAGCGAATTGAGCGAGGAACGGAAAATAGGTAATCTCACTTTTGCAGAATTAGAAGAGAACGAGGCGGAACTAACGAAACTGCGTTCTTGGTTGCCAAAAATCCGCGATCGCGATTTGTTTGATGCCCCAAAATCCTCACAAGCTACTGAAGCTTTGAAGGCGTGTGAATTAGATTTTCAGCTATTTTCCGAACAAATATATCAAGCACAAGGAATAGACTCAGAATCTTTATAAGTAAATGGATCTTAAATAATTGCGTAGGCATAGCCCAATCTAAGCATCACACTTGTAATCTCTGCCTAGATAAATATATTTATTCCTATAGATAGATGCGTTTTTACTATCTTTTTACTATCTATAAATATTAATTCTATGACTAAAACTTAAGTAGGAAAACCGTACTTATTTGATAGGTTTTCTGTACCATATATCTCAGTTTAGCTGGATAAAATCAAAATGTAGCTGAAGTAATGCTGTTTTCTCAAAAATTTACACAGCATTAGCAGGAGAGCAAAAACATGACAAATCAATTGAAAACGGCTGCAATGCTTGCTGCACTAAGTGGTCTTTTGATAGCAATTAGTTACTGGGTAATTGGCGGTTCTAGTGGTTTGATTATCGGGATTGGCTTGGCAGCAGCAACCAACCTGTTTTCCTGGTATCAATCAGATAAGATTGCCCTAGCAGTATACCAAGCGCAACCGGTGAGTGAAAGGGAAGCACCAGGACTTTATCGGATGGTGCAGAGATTGAGCGATCGCGCTAACATTCCCATGCCTAAAGTTTATATAGTTCCAAGCCTTGGTGCTAATGCCTTCGCTACAGGGCGCGATCCAGAACACGCTGCTGTGGCTGTCACCGAAGGTATTCTAAATATATTGCCAGACGATGAACTCGAAGGTGTTATCGCCCACGAGCTAACCCATATTATTAATCGTGACACCCTCACACAAGCCGTTGCTGCTACTGTGGCTGGTGCGATCTCATTCCTAGCCCAAATGGTTAGTTACAGCCTATGGTTTGGCGGTGGTTCGCGAGATGACAATAGAGGTGGAAATCCAATAGGAGTTTTATTAACAGTCATACTTGCGCCGGTGGCTGCGACAATTATTCAGCTAGCAATTTCGCGCACACGAGAATTTTCTGCTGATGCTGGTTCTGCTAGATTAACTGGTAATCCCCGCGCCTTAGCTAGAGCATTGCAACGCTTAGAAGCTTCAGCAAAGCAGATGCCTTTAAATGCCAATCCAGCTTATGAGCCGTTATTAATTATCAATTCCATCTCTGGACAATTTCTGGGTAACTTATTCTCCAGTCACCCAGCGACAGAAGTGCGAGTTGCAGCATTACTAAAATTAGAGCAACAACTGCCAACAAAAACTTATTAATTAGTCATTTGTCATTAGTCATTTTTCCTTTGTGAAATTAACAATGACTAATGATTAATCATTACAGGGTGCAGTTTTTAAAGAATATATAGATACTGCAAACAATATTGAAGCAAGGAAATTGATACAACGCGATCGCTTAGAAAACTCTTGGGCGGTAATTTAAGATGAAGCCGAGAGAAACTGGCACTTATTGATGAAAGACGTAGTAGACTTCAGCTTTCGCGTGCAAAAGGCGGCTATTGCTGCTTGGGGAAACCTTCAATAAACCCTTATTCAGGGTAACTGAAACTTTTGTTAGGCATAATCAGGATTTGACGTTTATTCCATGTACGAATACACCAACTTCACTATAAGGTGTACCTAAATCTATTCCTATTGGTGCAACTTTCGCAGCAAAGCCACCTACTACGTTCTTAGCTTCACCGTCTGATAATTCCTCTATTTCTGGAGCTTGCAAATTTTTAATTTCTATCGTTTTTACTTTTTTCATATCAACCAATTTTAATATCAGTTCAATAACAGGGTAACAACTGTAATTACAAGAATCAACGAAAACAGTCAGACATCCTACTTTTCCCACCTTTCCTACCTTTTTTCTCTGTACGGATACCGCCACTACCAGAGATTAAACCCTAAAATCTGATTCCTAACCCTAGTGCTGTTGCTAGGGTTCATCGTTGCTAGGCAGCGCTGGGGTGATTAACCACACGCTGGAACTATCGGCGGTCTTGCTACAGCTATCCTTGGTTATTTGGTACAACAGCCTGCGACTAGTGAACAACTACCGCAGCCTAAATAGTCATCTGGGGATTCTCGTTAAAAAAGGGAAAGGGTGCGATGCCTACGGCGGGCTACGCCTACGCAGATAAATATTTTAGGGGGCGTACATCTATCTGTACGCCCTTTTATTATAGCCCGTCAAAAATATCGCTCTTTGTAGACCAAAAATGATTTACTAAACTAAATAGCCTTTACCATAAAAAGCGTAAATATTCAGTACTCTAGGTTTCACAAATAGGAAATAAGCAGTGTTACCAAACAAGCCCCCCGCTAGCAATCAAACTCAACGCTGGACATTTGCTCAACTTTTTGGACTGGTAAAGCGTAATCCCCTAATGATTTCGCAGTGGGTTATCCGCTGGATAGTCGTGGGGACTGCTGGTGGTCTATTTGCGGCATTGTACTGGAATATTCTAGAGTTTTTAACTCACAGACTCCAGCGATTTGAGGGTTTTAGCCTCCTGATAGTAATGCCACTTAGCGGTTTAGTTATCGGTCTGGTGATTCATTTTTTGGGAAATCCCGGTGAAATCGCCGTGATTGTTGATAATATTCATTTTCGTGGCGGACGCCTAGATGTTCGCAAAAATCCTTCAATGATTCTTGCTTCTCTAGTCAGCATCTCAGCAGGCGGTAGTGCTGGCCCAGAAGCGCCACTGGTACAGGTAACAGGTTCTTTTGGTACTTGGATTGCCGATCGCTTAAAACTCCAAGGTGAAGACCTCAGAACCATGAGTTTAGCAGCAATGGCGGCTGGCTTCACTGCCTTGTTTGGCGCACCTCTTGGCGGTGCAATGTTCGCTTTGGAGATTTTGCACCACGAGCATATTGTGGAATATTACGAAGCCTTAATGCCAGCCATTGTTTCGAGTTGCGCTAGCTATCTGGTGTTTGCAGCAATTACACATTTGGGTATTGCCCCCACTTGGCATTTTCCTCAGTATCACTTAGAAAGGATTGATGATTTTGCGATCGCGATCGTGTTTGGAATTATCGGGGCAGTGGCAGGATGGATTTTTATGGGTATTTTTCGGGGCTGCGATGCCTTTTGGCAAGCCGTTTCACCAACTTCTGTTCCCATTTATGTGCGGACAACACTAGCAGGTGTGGGACTTGGCATTTTAGCAGTTTTATTACCCCTTACCCGTTATTTTGGACATGAAGAGTTAGATTCAGTCCTGACTGCTAACTTTAGTGCTGTTTTTCTCTTAACTCTAGCTCTTGGGAAAATGGCTGCCATTAGCATTACGGTAACAGGTGGGTGGCGCGGTGGATTCATCATTCCCCTATTTTTCACTGGTGCTTGCATTGGTAAAGCAGTAGCAGTCTTAATTCCGGGACTCGATCCTGCCCTTGCCATGATTTGTACAATGGCGGCTGTCAACGCAGCCGTAACCCGCACACCGATAAGTACGACTTTGCTACTGTCAAAACTGACTAACTTGAGTCCCTTTACGCCAATCCTTTTTGCCAGTTTGGTTGGATTTTTTCTTGCCCCTAAAGTTCCTTTGATCGCATCTCAACTAAAATCCCAGAGAGAAGCTACGGATTGAACAATTGCCTGAGTTAGCTGCCCAGGCAAGAAAAAGCAATATATGCTAAGATTGTATCAAATTATAGCAATTATTCAAGAGCAATTTAGAATAATTTTGCGCTTTGTTGAGTAAAAAAGCTAAAATCTACGATTTTTGGAGATTTTTAGGTTATGACAACCTCACAGGAGAGGATTATCCCGATTGACTTGCGCACCGAAATGTCGCAGTCTTATCTGGAATACGCCATGAGCGTGATAGTGGGTCGGGCGTTGCCAGATGCCAGGGATGGTCTAAAACCTGTGCATCGTCGCATTCTCTACGCAATGCACGAGCTAGGTCTGCTCCACGATCGCCCCTTTAAGAAATGCGCCCGTGTAGTGGGGGAAGTATTGGGTAAATATCACCCCCACGGAGACACGGCAGTATATGATGCCTTGGTGCGGATGGCGCAGGATTTTTCCATGCGATCGCCCCTAGTTAACGGGCATGGTAACTTTGGTTCGGTAGACAACGATCCGCCAGCCGCCATGCGGTACACCGAATGTCGGTTGCAAGCTTTAACTAGTGCTGGTTTACTCCACGACATTGAGTATGAAACCGTAGACTTTGCTGATAACTTCGACGGTTCCCAACAAGAACCGACAGTTTTACCAGCACGGATTCCCCAGTTATTGCTCAACGGTTCCTCTGGGATTGCCGTGGGTATGGCAACCAACATTCCGCCGCATAATTTGGGCGAATTGATTGATGCTTTGGTGGCTGTAATCCACAATCCAGAAATCACCGATCTCGAATTAATGCAGTATGTCCACGGCCCAGACTTTCCGACTGGGGCGCAGATTTTGGGGACATCTGCCATTCGAGAAGCTTATACTACCGGGCGTGGTTCTATTACCATGCGTGGTGTCGCCAACATTGAAACCGTTGAACAACGGGGACGCCCAGATAGAGAAGCAATTATCATCACCGAATTGCCCTATCAAACCAACAAAGCGGCGCTGATTGAAAAAATCGCCGAAATGGTGAACGAGAAGCGTCTAGAAGGGATTGCAGACATCCGGGATGAAAGCGATCGCGACGGGATGCGAGTTGTCATCGAACTCAAGCGTGATGCTTACCCGCGTGTCGTGCTGAACAACCTCTACAAGCAAACGCCACTGCAAGCCAACTTCGGCGCAAATATGCTGGCGTTGGTGAATAGCGAACCCCAAGTCCTCACCCTCAAGCAGTTTTTAACCGTCTTCTTGGATTTCCGCATCGAATCCATTGCCAGACGCACCCGCTACGAATTGCGAAAAGCCGAGGAACGCGACCATCTCCTGCAAGGGTTATTAATTGCCCTATCTCAGTTAGATCCAATTATTGTCTTAATTCGTCATGCGCCCGATGCGCCGACAGCCAAAGGCGAATTAATCACAACTTATGGACTCTCGGAAGTGCAAGCAGATGCGATTTTGCAGATGCAATTGCGGCGGTTGACTGCCTTAGAAGCAGACAAAATTCGTTTGGAACACGACGAATTACAAGCGAAGATTACCGACTTGCAAGATATTTTGGCACGCCGGGAGAGAGTGCTAGAAATCATTGAAACCGAAGTCGCGCAACTAAAAACTAACTTTGCCACACCCCGCCGCACGGTAATTTTACCAGGGGAAGGGGAATTAGACGATCGCGACTTAATTGCCAATGAAAAAGCGATCATTCTGGTGACAGAGCAAGGTTACATCAAACGGATGCCAGTTAATACCTTTGAAGCGCAAAGCCGTGCTACCAGAGGTAAAGCCGCAGCCAAGGTAAAAGATGATGATACCATTGAGCATTTCTTAACTTGCTGCGATCACGACAGTATTTTATTCTTTAGTGAGCGTGGTGTTGTTTATTGCCTGAGAGCATATCAAATTCCAGCAAGTTCGCGTACCAGTCGCGGGACACCAATCGTCCAGATGCTGCCCATTCCCAAAGAGGAAAAAATCACCTCGATTGTACCTGTTGACGAGTTTAGCAGCGAAGAATATTTGGTCATGCTCACTAAGGGCGGGAATATCAAGAAAACCGAATTGGCAGCCTTTAGTCATATTCGCGCCAATGGTTTGATTGCCATTTCCTTAGAAGAAGGCGACCAACTGCGCTGGGTGCGACGCGCCAGAGTAGAGGATAGCGTAATCATTGGTTCTCGTAACGGAATGGCAATTAACTTCCGGTGCAACCACGAACAACTGCGTCCTTTAAGTAGGGCGACTCGTGGAGTCAAAGCCATGAAACTCAAAAATAAAGATGAACTCGTGGGTATGGACATTCTGCCCGCAGCAATTCTGGAAACTTTGGATGTTATAGAAGCAGAAACTGAAGATATCGAAACAATCGAAACAGAAGATATCGAAATTACCGAAATTACTGAAGAGTCCGCAGAAGTGCCTAGCAGTGGCGTAGTTGGCCCTTGGGTGTTGGTAATTACAATGGGTGGATATGGTAAGCGCGTACCAGTTGCTCAATTCCGGCTGCAAAATCGAGCTGGTCAGGGTTTAATGGCAACCAAGTTCAAAAACCGCAAAACTAAAGACAAGCTAGCAACCCTACGCATTGTCAACAATGATGATGATGAAATCATGATGGTGACAAATCGCGGTATTATCATTCGTCAAGCAGTGAACGCGATTTCTATCCAATCGCGATCGGCAACTGGAGTCAGAGTGCAGCGTTTAGACGAAGATGACGCTATTACCGGAGTAGCAATAGTTCCACCTGATGCTGTCGATGCAGAAGAAGCAGAATAAAAAGCAGGGGGAGAGGTTAATCGCCTTACTCCCCTATTTGATTGCATTCGCTAGCGGCATTTTAATGGGGCTAACCGTAGCCCCAGTAGGTGCATGGTTCCTCGCTTGGATTGCTATAGTTCCCTTATGGGTGCTAGTTGTCACTTCAGCCAAAAGCAAAAACCAATACCCCCCGGCTTTCCTGTGGGGTATTGGTTTTCACGGTGTCGCCCTATTCTGGATTACCGGAATTCATCCGATGACATGGTTGGGCGTTCCGTGGTTGCCGAGTTTGGCAATCACCCTTTTTTGTTGGGGATTTATTAGTGTCTTGGGTGGGGTATTCCTTACTATTTGGGCGGCTGTGATGGTTCGCCTAGCCGGACAAAAACCGTGGTTACGTATACTGATTGGTACAGCCGTCTGGTGCGGTTTAGAAAGTCTGTGGAGTGCTGGCCCTCTGTGGTGGAGTTCCCTTGCTTACACACAAAGTCCACATAATCTCGTAATTGTACATCTTGGTCAACTCTCTGGGCCTAATACTGTGACAGCAGCGATCGTTGCTGTGAATGGGTTGATTGCTGAAGGATGGACGAACCGCAGAGGCACAGAGGGCGCAGAGAGAATTTCCTCTGTGTCCTCCGCGCCTCTGCGGTTCGTTAATAAATACTTAACTACCGCCGCAGGACTATTAATTGCTTTACACCTAATTGGTTTTATCTTATACAGCCGTCCCATCGCCCAACCACCAGAAGCGGCTTTAAAAGTGGGGATTATTCAAGGTAATATTCCTAACCGACTTTTACGAAGTTCCGAAGGGTTTCGTCGCGCTCAAGAAAATTACACCAGTGGGTATATAAATTTAGCAAATCAAGGTGTAGATGCAGTCCTGACCCCAGAAGGAGCCTTACCTATTTTCCAGCGTAATTTGCTGGAAACAGCCTTAGTCGCAGCCGTGAAGGAAAAAGGCGTAGTTGCTTGGATTGGGGCTTTTGGCGAACGGGGAGATAGTTATACAATTAGTTTGTTTACTTTCAACAGTAAAGGTGAAATTGTCAGCCGCTACGATAAGTCCAAACTAGTACCTCTGGGAGAATATATTCCCTTTGAAGGAATTTTAGGGAAAATAGTTCAGCGCTTGTCGCCTTTGGATGCGCACCAAGTTGCTGGTTCAGCAAATCAGCTATTTGACACTCCTTTTGGTCGAGCGATCGCTAGTATATGTTATGAATCTGCTTTTCCCGAACAATTTCGCCGTCAAGCGGCGGCAGGTGGACAATTTATTCTCAGTTCTTCTAACGATGCCCATTACACTGCATCCATGCCATTCCAGCATCATGCACAGGATATCATGCGGGCAATTGAAAGCGATCGCTGGTCAGCACGGGCAACTAATACCGGATATTCAGCCTTTGTAGATCCTCATGGCAGAACCTTGTGGATGTCTGGATATAATACCTACGAAACTCATGCTGAAACAATTTATCGGCGACAGACACAGACTTTATATGTGCGTTGGGGTGATTGGTTAACACCGTTGTTGTTAATCTCCTCTGGAGGAGCTTGGCTGGTAATTTGCGGTATAAAGAAATTGAACACGATAGAATTAGTATTATGAGACGGTTTTTGAGGGAAAACTTTTCAATTTATTAAAATTATGCAGAAATTGGAGTTCAGAGGCGGTGAGGTCGCGCCATTGACCCAATTGTAGGTCATCTAATTGTAAATGAGCTATGCTGACCCTGACCAGTCGCAAAGTCGGAAACCCGACAGCCGCAGTCATGCGCCGAACTTGGCGGTTTTTTCCCTCTGTTAAAGTCATTTCTAGCCAAGCTGTCGGTACATTTTTACGAAATCTAATTGGTGGAGTGCGTTCAGGTAGCTGTGGTTCTTCTGGTAAGAGCCTAACTTCTGCTGGTTGAGTGCGGTAATCTTGAATTTCCACACCTGTTTGCAACCTTTTGATAGCTTCTGCATCTGGAATTCGCTCTACTTGTACCCAGTAAGTACGTTTATGACCAAAACGCGGATGGGCGAGGCGATGTTGCAATTGTCCATCATTCGTTAACAGCAGCAATCCTTCACTATCCCAATCTAAGCGTCCCACAGGATACACATCAGACACATCAATATAATCTTTTAGGGTGCTATGTGTGGGGGCATCTTTTGTAAACTGGCTGAGAACGCCGTATGGTTTGTAAAAAATAATATATCGATAATGATTGGGCATGAGACATTTGACTTCTGAATTCTCTTTTAACAATAGAAGCAGAATTTATAAATCTTACTTTAAACTTATAAGTTATCAAGTGAAAAATCAATCGCGGTTAAAACCACAACCTAAACAACGCATACAAACAGAGAAAGCTGCTAAAACTGAAACAATCTCAATTAGTAATTGAAATGACAAGGGAGCTAAAGCCAAACTCCAAATCAAAAGAATTGTCCCGCTGATCATAGCAGTAATGCGATGAATTTCATCTTTAGTATTGAAAACCAAGAATAATGTTCCTAAACCAATTAATAATAAGACTAAGCTACTCATAAACATCTTCCTGACTTATACTTTTTCTTTGTGAAGCTGGATATACAGCAGAATCCAGGAGTCAAACACTCTTCGTATCAGGCTTTGAGACGAATCGTTGTGTACTTTACCTTCCTTGAAACCTGTTGTATTTAACCCCTGTAGTCCTACCGTTCCTTGGGCGGACTACAGGGCAGTCTTGTTATGTGCATCTGATTAGTTCCCAGCCTCCAGGCTGGGTAGTTCCCAGCCTCCAGGCTGGGAACCCATTCTGGGAGGCTCCGCATCCAGTGCTTGACAAGAGGCAGAAGCCCACTTTAAGTACATTCTCAGCCTGGAGGCTAGGAACAAGACGAAATTATCCAAAGATTTGGGCATCCTTATAAGAACAATATAGTGAAGAGTTGATTATGCCAAGTTCTAAAATCTGCCGACGGTCTTTCTTGTTTTTAGGAGGTGCTGTCTTGGCACAAGGATTAACATTGGCACTCCCCGCAGCCGCTCAAACTGTACAAGTGAAGAGGGGTAAGGTAAATGGTTTCTCTTTTTATCAAACTATTATAGACCTCACCGACCCCAAAACCTTTATTACTATTGGTTTAGCGAATAATGCAACTTTAGCTAATACTAATCAAAAAACTAGTGGTGATGAAGAATTTAATAACCTAGTGGCTCGTCATCGCGCGGCTGTCGTTGCTAATGGTACTTTTTTTGCCAAGAATAGCCAGAAAACAGTGATGGGTAACATGGTAGCGGCAGGAAGATTTATCAAATACAGCCAGTGGGAAAATTTTGGCACTACCTTGGGATTGCGAGTTGGCAATAAACCGGAAATGGTAACAGCACGGGTTGATGGTAAACCGGAATGGAATCAACATTGGTTGTCTATTACCTGCGGGCCTCGACTGTTGAGACAAGGACAAATTTGGCTGAGGCCGGATGTTGAAGGATTTAAAGATCCTGGTGTTTTAGGTACTGGCGCACGAACTGCGATCGGATTTCCTGCTGATGGTAAAAAGCTATTTTTGATAAATTTCGATAGTGGATTAACTTTACAGCAAGAAGCGCAAGCAATGAAAGCAATCGGCTGTCACGAAGCAATGAACTTAGATGGTGGTGCATCGAAAGCTTTTGCTGCTAACGGTAAAATTTTAGTCCCCGCCGGACGCCCACTAACTAATGTGATTGTTGTTTATGATGCGAAGAATCCTGCTCCTGCTGCTTTACAACAATCATGGAGCAGGTTTCAGAAAGGCGATCGCCCCATCATACCTGTTAATTGAGAGTGCTGGAGTGCGTAGGCGTAGCCCGTCGTAGACATCGCTCTTTTAACTTATCCTGCCAGAGTACCGATTAAAAATATTCAAAAATGCCGCTCCTACGCTCGTTGTAGACATCGCTTTTCTAAGCGTCAAGGTATTATGTACTCGAACACCGTGCAGCATACATAAAATCTGAGGTTTTGCATGAAAGTAGCAGTTTTTAGTACAAAAGCCTACGATCGGCAGTTTTTGTCAGCTGCAAATTCTCCTATCCAACACGAGTTAGTATTTTTTGAACCCCGTTTAAACCGAGATACAGCTATCCTGGCTGCCGAATTTCCGGCAGTTTGCGTATTTGTCCACGATCAGGTTGATGCCACAACTTTAGAACTTCTCGCCTCACGGGGAACTCGTCTGATTGTCCTTCGCTGTGCCGGGTTTAACAATGTAGACTTACAAGCCGCAGCAGATTTAGGAATTACCGTTGTGCGCGTTCCCGCCTATTCTCCTTATGGGGTGGCAGAACACGCCGTAGGATTGATTTTGAGCTTAAATCGCAAAATTCATCGTGCTTATAACCGTGTCCGAGAAGGCAATTTTTCTTTAGATGGACTGTTGGGATTTAATTTGCATGAGCGCACAGTGGGAATTGTTGGCACTGGCAAAATCGGTCTGATTTTAGGACAGATTATGAAGGGATTTGGCTGTCACATACTCGCCTATGACGTTTATCGCAATCCAGAATTGGAGGCGCTAGGTGGAAAGTATGTAGAACTACCTGAGCTATTTGCCAATTCCGATATTATCTCTCTGCATTGCCCCCTAACTCCTGAAACCCATCACTTAATTAACACTGAGGCTATAGAAAAAATTAAGCCAGGTGTGATGCTAATTAATACTAGCCGAGGAGCGCTGATTGATACCCAAGCAGTGATTGAGGGATTAAAGTCTGGTAAAATTGGCTATCTTGCTGTAGATGTCTACGAACAAGAATCGGAATTGTTCTTTGAGGATTTGTCTGGGGAAATTATTCAAGATGATATTTTCCAACGTCTGACAACGTTCCCCAATGTACTTATTACCGGACATCAAGCCTTTTTTACAGCAGAAGCTCTCTACAATATTGCCGAAACAACTTTTGCTAATATTACCGATATTGAACAGAGTCGTCCTTGTGCAAATGAAATTCGCGCCTAAACCCTAAAATCCAAAATTGTATTACCTCATAAATTGTTAACACCTTTGCTCCCAGATATAACCAAGGTGCTACACTACATCCATGCTAGGGGTGCCTACATAACGAGGCTGAGATCAAACCCTTAACACCTGAGTCTGGGTAATACCAGCGGAGGGAAGCTGTTTATTGAGGAATTACAATATGCGGACTGAATGGGTTGCTAAACGACGTGGGCAGGTTAATGTATCTCAAATGCACTACGCCCGCCAAGGTGTTATCACCGAAGAAATGCACTACGTCGCCAAACGGGAAAATCTCCCGGCCGATCTCATTCGTGAGGAAGTAGCACGGGGACGAATGATTATCCCCGCGAATATTAATCACACTAACCTAGAGCCGATGGCTATTGGCATCGCCTCTAAATGTAAGGTAAATGCTAATATCGGTGCTTCCCCCAACTCTTCTAATCTTCAAGAAGAAGTGGATAAGCTGAATCTGGCGGTGAAGTACGGTGCTGATACCGTGATGGATTTATCCACAGGCGGCGGTAATTTGGATGAAATTCGTACCGCAATCATCAAGGCTTCCCCTGTTCCCATTGGTACAGTGCCGGTTTACCAAGCTTTAGAAAGCGTCCACGGCACAATTGAAAATCTGACTGCTGATGATTTTCTCCATATCATCGAAAAGCACGCCCAGCAAGGAGTAGACTATCAAACTATCCACGCTGGGATTTTGCTTGAGCATTTGCCTTTGGTGAGAAACCGGCTGACTGGTATTGTCTCTCGCGGCGGCGGAATTTTGGCGCGGTGGATGCTACATCACCACAAACAAAACCCACTTTATACCCATTTCCAAGACATTATTGAGATTTTCAAAAGGTACGATGTCTCCTTCAGTTTAGGAGATTCTCTGCGTCCCGGCTGTACCCATGATGCCTCAGATGAAGCACAATTAGCTGAATTGAAAACCCTCGGACAGCTAACTCGCAAAGCCTGGGAAGATGATATCCAGGTGATGGTGGAAGGGCCTGGACACGTGCCAATGGATCAAATTGAGTTCAACGTCCGTAAGCAGATGGAAGAGTGTTCGGAAGCACCTTTCTATGTGTTGGGGCCATTGGTGACAGATATTGCTCCCGGTTATGACCACATCACTTCAGCCATTGGAGCTGCGATGGCTGGATGGTACGGTACTGCAATGCTGTGTTATGTAACACCTAAAGAACATTTAGGTCTACCAGATGCCGAAGATGTCAGAAATGGGTTGATTGCCTATAAAATAGCAGCTCATGCGGCTGATATTGCTAGACATCGCCCTGGTGCAAGGGATAGAGATGATGAACTTTCTAAGGCGCGTTACAACTTCGATTGGAACCGTCAGTTTGAATTATCACTCGATCCCGAAAGAGCTAAGGAATATCACGATGAAACTCTGCCAGCAGATATCTATAAAACTGCTGAGTTTTGTTCGATGTGTGGGCCTAAGTTCTGCCCGATGCAAACTAAGGTTGATGCTGATGCGCTGACAGAATTAGAGAAGTTCTTGGCGAAAGAGGCTGTGACTCAAAGTTAACAGATTAGACCTCTTGCAAAAGTCAAAAAACCGCTGTAACTGTTATCAACTATAAGTTAAAACTCTTTTAAAACCTTGTTCCCAGTCTGAGACTGGGAATGAGACAAAATGGTTTTGCTTCACGTGAAAGTGGAAGCTGCTACAGGCTGCGCATAACACGGAAACGTTAAAGCGGAAGTTCTTACAGGGAAGAATATTTTGATTTTTGCTCAGTAATATGTGGTTATTTAACAGAGTATTAAAAATACCCCACCTTAACCCTCCCCGTATGTATTGGCTACCGTTGTACACACAAGTATTCTAGAGTTGCGCTACAGGCTTTTGATCCCCCCAACCCCCCTTTTTAAGCAGGGTGGATTAATTGTCGGGAGAGAAAAAGTTTTCTCAGTCGACCATTGGAC